>NZ_JAMXSA010000066.1:0-14126 GCF_024124465.1 Microbacterium sp. CnD16-F | reverse complement strand
CCCACTCCTGGGCTGTACTCCGACACCGTGAGTGAGCTCGTCGCGAGCATCTGCAATCACAACGAAAACTAGCCCCCACATCCCTGAAGGATCACGAAACGGTTACACCACTCCACGGGACTTGACCAAAGCGCCCGCCAAAACCAGGTTGTGAACCATGTTTCCGGTCGGCATCTCAGCGCCTTGTCCGCAACACTGCCGGAAACGATCGTTTTAGGCTCTGCGCGGCCAGGCAGTTCGTCGGCGGCCGCAAGAGCAGGTTTCGGTGGCAGCCTCTGTACGAGGTTCTCAGATCGCCACGACGAAAGAGGCGCACGACGAGCGCGGCCCACGAGGCTGAACCCGGCGGGGCTTGACCCTCTCACGGTGTCAGACTGTGGCCTGGGATCACCATGTTGAGTATCGGAGAGTTCGCCCGCCTCGCCGGCGTCTCGGTGCGGATGCTGCGTCACTACGACCAGCTCGGTCTGCTGCGCCCGCAGCGGGTCGATCCCTTCTCGGGATACCGCTCCTACGCCGCGTCGCAGTTGGACCGCGCCAATCGACTGGTCGCGCTGAAGGACCTCGGCTTCACGCTGGAGCAGGTCGGCGTCATGCTCGACGACGGGATGTCGTCGAGCGAGGTCGCCGCGCTCCTGCGCGAGCGGCGGGTCGAGCTCGCGGCCCAGATCGACGCGGACCGGCAGCGCCTGCACGAGGTCGAGACGAGGCTCCGATCGATCGAGAGGGAGAATCCCATGTCCGAGTACACCGAGACTGCGCTGCCCGAGCTGACGATCGTGCAGCTGTCGGCGAAGGTCGACGAGATGTCCCAGATCGAAGGCGAGATCAGCGGAATGTTCCAGCAAGTCGGCGCGCTGATTGAGGCGTCGGGTGCGACGCGCGTCGGTCCGGGCGTCGCCGTCTACACGACGGTCGACGACGGCATGATCGCCGCGGCGGCGGAGCAGATCGGCGATGCGCCCGTGCCCGATGGACTCGAGCGCGCGGTGGTGCCGCGGCATCCGCGTGCCGTCTCCACCCGCTTCGACGCGGCCGACCTCAGCGGCATTCAGGCCGCGTGGCAGGCGCTCGTCGCCGAGATCGAGCGCCGCGGGCTGCGGTTCGACGGCCCGGCACGCGAGATCTACGAGCAGACGCCCTACGACGGTCCCGGCTCGCGCTGGATCGTCGATCTGCAGCAGCCCGTGGCCTGAGCCTGCGTCACGCCCTCCACCCGGGCTCATCGCCGAGGCCGGTGAGGATGCGGGAGGTGATCGTCCGCAGGTGCTTCTGCTGCGCGGCGGTGAGCCGGTCGAGCACCGCCCGTCTCACCAGATCGACGTGGCCGGGGCCCGCCGCGCGACGGACCTCGGCCCCCGCATCCGTGAGGATCGCGAGGGTGTAACGGCCGTCCGCGGGGTCGGTCTCACGGCGGAGGTATCCGCGCGATTCGAGGCGGGTCGCCGCGCGGGACAAGCGCGAGAGCGAGCTGTGGGCGTACCCGGCAAGCGTGCTCATCCGCAGCCGCCCGTCCTCGGCGCGGGACAGGGCGTAGAGGATGCCGTACTCGAAGTGGGTGAGTGCGGCATCCCGCTGCAACTGGGCGTCCAGCGCCGCGGGCAGCCACTCGAGCAGCGTCGCCAGCGACGACCAGGTCTCGAGGTCGTCGGGGGAGAGGTCGTCGTCCGCAGTCACCTTCCGAGCTTATGTCATGACTTGCTCAGTCAAGTGATCCGGGCTACCGTCACTTGCTCAGTCAAGTGAAAGGCATCATCCATGGACTTCCAGCTGCGTGACACGCGCGCTCTCATCACCGGTTCGACGCAAGGCATCGGCTTCGCGATCGCCGAAGCCCTTGCCTTCGAAGGCGCCGCGGTCCTCCTCAACGGGAGGGATGCCCCCCGCACGCACGCGGCTGCGGATCGGCTCCGCGCACTCGTCCCCGGAGCAGACGTCGACGTCGCGCCCGGGGACGTCACCGACCCGGCTGCGCTCACGGGCCTGTCCGAGGTCGACATCCTCGTCAACAACGCCGGCGCGTTCGGGCTGAACGAGTTCGCCGACGCGGACGACGCGGAGTGGCAGCGATACCTCGACGTGAACCTGACCGCCGGCGTCCGCCTCTCGCGCCGCGTGCTGCCGGGCATGCTCGAGCGCGGGTGGGGCCGCATCCTCTTCATCGCGAGCGAGTCGGGCGTGAACGTCCCGGCCGACATGATCCCGTACGGCGTCTCGAAGGCGGCGACGATCGCACTCGGAAACGGCCTCGCGAAACTCACGCGGGGCACGCAGGTCACCGTCAACACCGTGCTCAGCGGGCCGACCTACTCTGACGGCGTCGCGACCGTGATCGAGTCGATCGCCACGGCGCAGGGCGTGCCGGCCGACGCCGTCGCGGCATCCGTCATCGGTCGGAACACGACGACGCTGCTGCAGCGCTTCATCCGACCCGAGGAGATCGCGGCGCTCGTCGCGTTCCTGGCGAGTCCGCGTGCGTCGGCGATCAACGGCGCCGCGCTCCGCGCCGACGGCGGGGTGCTGACCGGGACGCTGTGACGCCGGAACCCCGCGCCCCCGCGTCAGAAGACGATCGTGTGGTTCCCGTGGCGGATGACGCGGTCCTCGGAGTGCCAGCGCACCGCGCGGGACAGCACCTGGCGCTCGACGTCGGCGCCGCGGCGGACGAGCTCGGCGGTCGTGTCGGCGTGCGTGACGCGGATCGTGTCCTGCTCGATGATCGGGCCCTCGTCGAGGTCGCCGGTGACGTAGTGGCTCGTCGCGCCGATGAGCTTCACGCCGCGCTCCTTGGCCTTGCGGTACGGCTCGGCACCGATGAAGGCGGGCAGGAACGAGTGGTGGATGTTGATGACCGGCACCGCGAGCTCCTCGAGGAACTCCGGCGACAGGATCTGCATGTACCGCGCCAGCACGACGAAGTCGACGTTGCCCTTGAGTAGCTCGAGGATCTTCGCCTCGGACGCCGACTTGTCGGGGCCGGGCGTCGACGGCACGTGGAAGAACGGCACCCCGAACGAGCGGACGTCCTCGGCCGACGACGTGTGGTTGGAGATGACCATCGGGATGCTGGTGGGCAGCTCACCGCGACGGTTGCGCCATAGGAGGTCGAGCAGGCAGTGGTCCTGCTTCGACGACAGGATCGCCATGCGCTTGGGCACCGACTGGTCCGTCAGCGACCACTCGAGCTCGAACGGGGCGAGGGTCTCGGCGATCTCCGCCTCGATCGCGGGGCGCTGCGCACCGAAGCCGGGCCGGTGGAACACGACGCGCTGGAAGTACGCCCCGCCCCGGGGGTCGTCCGAGTACTGGTCGAACTGCACGATGTTGCCGCCGATCCGCGTGATCATCGCCGAGACGGCGGCGATGATCCCCGGGCTGTCCTTGCCGTGCACGATGAGGCAGGCGTGGTCGGGGTGGAGCTGCGGGGCGGGCGACGTCATCCCTCGATTCTGCCCTGTGAGATGACGGATGCCGACCGCGTGACGCGCGGCATCCGTCAGCGCACGCCCTTCATGAGCGACAGCACCGGCTTCACGCAGACGAGCAGCAGCACGCCCATCGCGATCGAGATCCCGCCGAGCGTCGCGAAGTACGGCACCTCGTTCGTCGGGTCGTACAGCGTCGCGAGCTGACCGGCGATCGCGGTGCCGAGCGACACCGAGAGGAAGAACAGCGCGACCATCTGCGTCTGGAACCGCACCGGCGCGAGCTTCGTCGCCGCCGACAAGCCGACCGGCGAGAGCATCAGCTCCGCGATCGTGAAGACGAGCAGGATGCCGACGATCGCCAGCAGCGGCGTCGAGTTCGCCCCGCCACCGGCGAACGGCAGGAAGAGCAGGAACGCGACACCCATGACGGCGACACCCAGCGCGAACTTCACCGGGGTCGAGGGCTGACGCGCGCCGAGCTTCGACCAGACGGCCGTGAACACGCCCGCCAGCAGGATGATGAACACCGGGTTGATCGACTGCACCCACGGGATCGGCATCTCCCAGCCGAACAGGTCGCGGTTCAGGCGCTCGGCAGAGTAGAGCGTCACGACCGTGAACTGCTGCTGGTAGAGCGACCAGAAGACGACCGACGTGACGAACAGCGGCAGGAAGCCCCACACGCGGCTGCGCTCCTGCGTCGTCATCTGCCGGCTCAGCAGGATGACGGCGAAGTACGCGATCGCCGCGAGGATCACCGCCCCGATCACGATCAACGCCAGGTTGTCGGCGCGGATGACACCGGTCAGGACCAGGACCACGATGACCACGACGGCCGCCGCGCCGATCCCCGCGAACAGCGGGTAGCGCCCGCGCGGCAGCGGATTGGGGACGACGCGCGCCTCGGCGGGCAGGCTGCGGCGGCCGAACGAGTACTGCGTGAGGCCGAGCGCCATGCCGAGGGCGGCGAGCCCGAAGCCCCAGTGGAAGCCGAGAGTCGACTGCAGCAGCCCGGTGAGCAGGGGGCCGGCGAACGCGCCGAGGTTGATGCCGAGGTAGAACAGCGAGAAACCGGCATCCCGTCGCGGATCGTCGGCGGGGTACAGGGTGCCGACGACGCTCGTGGCGGTCGCCTTGAGCCCGCCGGATCCGAAGGCGACGAGGATGAGGCCGACGGTCACCCCCGCGAAGCCGGGGAGAAGCGCGAGGGCGATGTGTCCCGCCATGATGACGATCGCGCTGAGGAACAGGACGCGCTCGGCGCCGAGGATGCGGTCGGCGATCCAGGCGCCGAGGACGGTCGACAGGTACACCGCGCCGCCGTACGCGCCGACGATGCTCGCGGCGACCGTCTTGTCGACCCCGAGCCCGCCGTCGGTGACGGAGAAGTACAGGTACAGGAGCAGGATGCCCTGCATGCCGTAGAAGCTGAAGCGCTCCCACATCTCGACGCCGAACACGTGCGCGAGCGCGAACGGCTGGCCGAAGAATCGGGTGTCGCGCGCTGCGGTGCCGTCGGAGGGCGGGAGGTCGACGGGAGGTACGTTCCGCATTCGTCCCAGGCTAGGCGCGTGTCCTGGACGAGGCGCCCAGGTTGTGCGACACCTCGCGCGGGTGTATCAGTCCTCGCCGACGGCGGCGCGGGTGGCGTGACGGTCGGCGAGCAGCGTGTCGCGGACCCGTCGGCGGAGCACCTTGCCGATGAGGGACTTCGGCAGCTCCTCCCACACGACGTAGGTCGTCGGCCGCTTGTACTCCGCGAGGCGCTCGCGGGCGAGCTCGCGGGCGGCGGCCTCGTCGAACGTCGCGCCGTCCTCCAGGACCACGACGGCGGTGACGACCTCGGCTCCGCCGCCGCGGGGGATCCCGACGACCGCGGTCTCGGCGACGCCCGGCGTGGCGGTCACGACCTGCTCGACCTCCGAGGGGGCGACGTTGAAACCGCCCGTGATGATGAGCTCCTTCTTGCGGTCGACGACTGTGACGAAGCCGTCCTCGTCCTGCTGCACGAGGTCGCCGGTACGCACCCAGCCGCCCTCGAGGAGGGTCGCGGCGGTCTCCTCGGGACGGTTCCAGTACCCCGCGAACACCTGCGGTCCGTGGATGAGCAGCTCGCCGGTCTCGCCCTGCGCGACCTCGCGGGTCGGCTCGTCGGGATCGACGACCTTGATGTCGGTCGAGGGGAACGGGATGCCGATGGCCCCGATACGGCGCGACTCGTCGAACGGGTTGGCCAGGGCGATGGGGCTCGTCTCGGTGAGGCCGTACCCCTCGTTGAGCATGCTGCCCGCGAGCTTCTCCCAGCGTGAGACGACCGTCGGGGTCAGGGTCATCGCTCCCGAGATGGAGTACACGACGCGGCTGAGGTCGAGGGCGCCGTCGCGGGCGACCCGGGCCAGCCGGTCGAACATCGGCGGGACGGCAGGGATGAACGTCGGCGGGAAGGTCTTCGCGGCATCCACCACCAGTTCGGGGTCGAAGGTGGGGAAGAGCACGGCGCGCGACCCGGTCTCGACCGAGTAGATGACCGACAGCAGCAGACCGAAGGAGTGGAACATCGGCAGCAGGCCGTAGATGCTGCCCTCGCCGTGGCGGAAGTCGGGCATCCACGCGGCGCCCATGCGCGCGTTCGCCCACAGGTTGCCGTGGGTGATCATGGCGCCCTTCGGGTCGCCCGTCGTGCCCGAGGTGTACTGCAGGCAGGCGAGGTCGTCGCGCCCGGGCCGCGGGTGCCCCGGGGCGATCGGTGCGGAGTTCTCGAGCCGTGTGAACGGGATCGTGCCGGGGGCGGCGGCCGTGAGCTTGCCGCGCGACTCCCGGGCCTTCGCGACGGGCAGGCGCAGCAGCATCCGCATCTTCAGCGGCATCGCGGTGGTCACGTCGACCGAGACGACGTCGCGGATGCCGAGCTCGGCCGGCAGCGACTGCACGAGCGGTGCCACCTTGTCCCACGCGATCACCGTGCGGGCGCCGTGGTCGCGGAACTGCGTCTCGAGCTCGTCCCGCGTGTAGAGCGGGTTGTGCTCGACGACGACCGCGCCGAGTCGCAGCACCGCGTAGAACGCGATGACGTGCTGCGGGGCGTTCGGCATGATCAGGGCGACGCGGTCGCCGGCGCCCACGCCGAGCTTCCGCAGCCCCTCGGTGACGCGCGCGACCCGCGAGCCGAGCTCGTCGTAGGTCACCGCCCGGCCGAAGAACGCGATCGCGTCGCGCTCGCCGTATTGGGCGACGCGCTGCTCGAGCAGGTCGACGAGCGAGCCCGTGACGGGTTCGATGTCGACCGGCGTGCCGGCGGCGTAGAAGCGGTTCCAGGCGCGGGTCTCGTTCAGGTGCACGGCGACGATCCTAAGCAGCGGAGGTGGCGAGCGCGTGCCCCTTGCTCGCGAGGGGCACGCGCGCAAGCGCTCGCGGCGACGGATGCGGCCTGCGACGCTCGAGCGATGATCACCGATGCGCACCCCGCCCCCCGGGACCACGACGCCGGCTTCTTCGGCGACCTGCCCCGCACGGACTATGGGGTCGTCGTCGGCAACTGCCAGGCCGAATCGGTGCGCCTCGTCCTCGATTCCGACGAGCTGCCGCTCGTGCGCGTCCCTCCCGTGTACCTGCTGGATGCCGCCGCGACCCGCCGCCTGCACGAGGTGGTCGCGGGCGCCGCGGCGCTCATCGCGCAGCCGGTGAAGGACGACTACCACGGGCTTCCCCTGGGGACGCGGCAGCTCGCGGCATCCCTCCCGCCGTCGGGCCGGGCAGTCACGTTCCCGATCGTCCGCTTCACCGGCCTGCACCCCTTCCAGGCCGCGCTGCACGTGCCGGGCGTCGAGGAGACGCCGCCGCTCGTCGCGTACCACGACGTCCGCACGCTCGCGCTGGCGGCCGGGGCGCCCGTGCGGGAGCGGCTCGACCCCGACGGCGTGCGCGCCGAGGCCGCCGCCTCGCTCGCCGAACTCCGCCGGCGCGAGAAGACCCTCGACGTCGCGGCGTCGGATCTGTTCGCCGAGCCCCGGTTCGACCTCGTCCGCACGGTGAACCATCCGGGCAACGAGGTGATCCTCGCGCTCGGCGACCGGATCCTGCGTGCGCTCGGCCGCGACGGTGCCGCGCGCGACCCGGGCCGACCCCTCCTGAACGCGGTCCACGCGCCGCGCGAGGACTGGGTGATCGACGCGTGGGGTCTCGACGCCCACGCGGTCCCGGACTGGACGGTCGACGGGCGACGCGTCGACCCCGCCGAGGTCCGCGACGCGCACCTCGCCTGGTACCTGGAGCACCCGCAGTTCGTCCGCGGCGCGGTCGACCGGCTGCGGCCCACGCTGGAGCGCTGGCGCCGCTGATCGGCGTAGCGTGGCGGCATGGCTGACGGGCTCGACATCCGCGAACTGCACACGATCGACGAGATGGTCGCCGCGAGCGGCGTGTTCGAAGCGGTCTGGGGTTCGCCCGACGGCGGGATGCCACCCAACCTGCTGCGGGCGCTCGAGCACTCCGGCAACTACGTCGTCGGCGTGTACGACGGCGACCGCATGATCGCGGCGTCGGCGGCGTTCTTCGGGCCCCCGGCATCCCGCAGCATGCACTCCCACGTCACGGGTGTGCTCCCCGATGCGCAGGCGCGGGGGATCGGGCGGGCGTTGAAGGCGCACCAGCGCGAGTGGGCGTTCGCGCGCGAGGTCGGCACGATCACCTGGACCTTCGACCCGCTCATCGCCCGCAACGCGCACTTCAACCTCGCGGTCCTCGGCGCGCGGGTCACCGACTACCTCGTCGACCACTACGGCGACATGGGCGACGCGATCAACAGCGGCGACGAGAGCGACCGGCTGCACGTCGCGTGGCACCTCGCCTCGCCGGTGCCCACGCCCGACGCGGCCGAGGTGGTCGCCACCGTCGCGATCCCGACCGACGTCGAGGCGCTCCGTCGGACGGATCCGGATGCCGCGGCCCGGGCGCGCCACGAGGTGCGCGCCGCGTTCCGGGCGCAGCTCGACGCGGGTCTCGTCGTGGGCGGGTTCCGCACCGGCGAGGGCTACCTCTTCGTCCGGCCGTGACGCCGCGCGTAGCCTGAGCCCATGCCGCTCGCCCAGCCCGCCGCATCCGTCCGCCTCGACCGAGTCGAGTTGCGGGTCCTGCGCATCCCGCTCGTCGCGCCGTTCACGACGTCGTTCGGGACCATGACCGATCGCGAGGTCATCGTCGTGCGCGCGCGGACCGACGCGGGCGACGGCTGGGGCGAGATCGTCACGCAGAGCGCGCCGGTCTACTCGAGCGAGTACACGCAGGGCGCCTGGGACGTCGCGACCCGCTGGCTCGGCCCGGCCCTGCTGCACCGCGGTGAGCTCGCTCCCGAGCAGGTCGCCCCGACGCTCGATCCGTTCGTCGGCCACCGCATGGCGAAGGCGGGTCTCGAGCTCGCCGTCCTCGACGCGGCGCTGCGCTCCGAGGGACGCTCGTTCGCGTCGTACCTCGGCGCCGCAGCGGCGACGATCCCGTCGGGGGTGAGCGTCGGCATCCAATCCGACCCGGCGGCGCTCGTCGAGACCGTCCGCGGCTACCTCGACGAGGGGTACGTCCGCATCAAGATCAAGATCAAGCCCGGTCGCGACATCGTCGAGACGGATGCCGTGCGTTCCGCGTTCCCCGAGATCCCGCTGCAGGTCGACGCGAACTCCGCCTACACGCTCGCCGACGCCGACACCCTGGCGCAGCTCGACCGCTTCGGTCTGCTGCTCATCGAGCAGCCGCTGCAGGAGGACGACATCGTCGACCACGCCGCCCTCGCCCAGCAGCTGAAGACGCCGATCTGCCTCGACGAGTCGATCACCTCGGTGAAGGCCGCGCGTGACGCGCTGGCCCTCGGCGCGACGACCGTGATCAACGTCAAGGCGGGCCGCGTCGGCGGCTACCTCGAGGCGCTCCGCATCGCCGACCTCTGCGAGGCGGCGGGGATCCCGGTGTGGTGCGGCGGCATGCTCGAAACCGGCATCGGACGTGCCGCGAACGCGGCGCTCGCCGCGCACCCTGCGTTCACGCTGCCCGGCGACGTCTCGGCATCCGCTCGGTTCTACACGGAGGACATCGTGACGGAGCCGGCCGTGCTCGAGGACGGGCACGTGCGGGTACCGACCGGTCCCGGGTTGGGCGTCGAGGTCGACCTCGACGCGCTCGAGCGGTTCACCGTGGCGCGCGAGACGCTGCGGCGCTGAGGGCGCTCAGGCGGGCGTCACCACCAGATGCCGCCGCCGAGCGAGATCCCACCCCAGGTGAGCAGGACGAAGATGCCCGCGAAGACGACGGGCGCGATGCCCTTCCCTCGCCGGGCCAGACCCTTCAGGAGAGCGATGACGACGAGCACGGCCGCGATGAGCGACAGTCCGCCGCCGAGGATCAGCCCGATGAAGGCCGGAATCGGCATGAGGATGAGGCCGAGGAGCCCCACCCAGAAGGCGGCCCAGGCGGTCGGGTTCGAGCGGCGTTCGGTGGCGTAGGACATGGACCCATCCTCCCCTGAGGCGTCGGATGCCGCGATGGGGCTGTCCCGAAGGATCGGGCGTGCTAGTGCGCGAGCAGGTCGGCGTGCGCGGACCGGCCGAGGTACAGCGCGACGGCGTCGCGGCTCTTGGCGAGGCAGGCGAGGCGGTCGTCGAGTGCCTGTAGCTCGGCGGCGAGCTCCTCGGCGAGGGCGCGGGTGCACGACGGGGGCCGGGTGGCGCGGCAGTCCGCCTCGAGGTCGAGGACGACCTTCACCATGCGCGTCGAGAGCTCGCCCGTCTGACGGCGCGGTTCGATCGGCGGCTCGTCGCCGCGGGAGCCCTCGCCGCTTTCGCGGTCGCGAACGCCGCGACCGCGCTCGCCCCGACGTACGAGGTCGCCGTCGCGACGCGCATCGCGGCGGGTGTCGCGCACGGCCTCTTCTGGGCGATCGTCATCGTCTACGCGACGTCGCTGCTGGCCCCGTCCCACCTGGGGCGCGGGCTCGCCCTCGTGACGGTGGGCGGCACGGTCGCGACCCTCGCGGGCCTTCCGGCCGGTGCGCTCATCGCGCAGCTGCTGTCGTGGCGCTGGTCGTTCGGCGTGCTCGCGCTCGTGGCGTTCGCCCTCGCCGCGGCGATCGCGATCCGGCTGCCGCGGCGGACGCCCGAGCCGGCGCTGCCGAGGGCGGAGCGTCCGACCGGAGCGGATGCCTCGCTCCTTCCCATCGTGCTCTTCGCGGCGGCCGCGCTCGTGTTCGCCCTCGCCCAGTTCGGGACCTTCACCTACGTGCGCCCGCTGCTCGAGGTGTCGGCGGGAGCTCCGGCCGCGCAGATCCCTGTGCTGCTGTTCGGGTACGGCGCCGCCGGACTCGTCGGCGTCGTCGCGGCGGGTCCGTTGGCCGACCGGTGGCCCCAGGCGTCACTCGTGGTCGCCCTCGTGGGCCTGGCGGCGGCCTTCGGCATCCTGAGCATCGCGGCCGACACCCCGCTCTTGTACGTCGCGCTCGCGGTGTGGGGTCTCACGATCGGCGCCTACTTCCCGCTGCAGCAGTCGATGCTGATGCGCATCGCGACCGATCGCACGCGGACGCTCGCCAGCGCCGGCACCGTCGTCACCTTCAACGTCGGCATCGCCGCCGGTCCCTGGCTCGGCGACCTCGTCGGCGGCGCCGCTCACCCGACGGGAGCCACCGCGCTCTCGGCCGGTGCGGTCCTGATCGCCCTCGCGCTCGTCGTCGCCGCGCTCCTCACCGCCACGCCCCGCCGCCTCGCCTGAGCGCCGGCGTCAACGGATGCGAGAGATCCGTCCCGACACGCCGTCCACCGAGCGGATGCCGCGGCGCGTCGCGCGAGATCCATTGCATCCCCTGACACCCACCGACCGCGCCCGACGCCCGAGCACCCCGAGCCGCCCCGTCAGCGCGGCAGCGAGGGGTGCGCTTCGTGCGGGTCGCGTCGCTGCGGGATGAACAGGGCGACGCCGAGCGCGACGACGGCGGCGCCGAGTCCCAGCGCGAAGGAGACCTGGAAGGCGGCGGGGGTCGGCACGGCGACCCCGTCCTGGACGGTCGACAGTCCTGCGAGGACGGCGCCGACGACGGCCGCCGCGATCGACGTGCCGAGCGAGCGGAACAGCGCGTTCAGCCCGTTCGAGGCACCCGTCTCGCTCTGCGGCACCGAGCGCATGATGAGCATCGGCATCCCGGCGTACCCGAACCCGATGCCCACGCCGATGAGCAGGTTCGCAACGAGGATGTGCCACACCTCCGACGCCCACACCAGCGAGTACGCGTAGGCGACGATCAGCGCGCTCGCGCCCATGATCAGCAGCACGCGCGGTCCGATCGTGCGGGCGAGGCGTCCCGAGAACGGCGACAGCACCATCATCACGAGGCCCGCGGGCATGACGATGAGGCTGGCCTGGAAGAGGGTGAGCCCGAATCCGCCGACGGATGCCGGCAGTTCGAGCATCTGCGGATACGACACGTTCGAGCCGAACAGCGAGAAGCCCATCGCCACCGAGGCGAGGTTCGTCAGCAGCACGGCCGGCCGCGCGGCGACCCGCAGGTCGAGGAGCGGCTCGCGGATGCGCAGCTCGAACCAGCCCCACAGCAGCAGGACCGCGAGCCCGCCGAGGCCGAGCGCGAGGGTCGCGGGCGACGTCCAGCCCCACTCGTTGCCGCGCGAGACGGCGAGCAGCACACCGGTGAGGCCGACGGCGAGCCCGGCGGCGCCGGCGAAGTCGAAGCGTCCCGCCGTGCGCAGGACGCTCGGCGGCACGATGAGGGCGACGAGCACGAACACCACCGCGCCGAGCCCCGCAGCCATCCAGAACAGCACGTGCCAGTCGCTCGTCTCGGTGATGATCGCGCTGACCGGCATGCCGACCGCGCCGCCGACACCGAGCGTCGCCGACATGAGGGCGATCGCGGCATCCACCCGGTCCTCGTGCAGCACGTCGCGCATGATCGAGATCCCGAGCGGCACGACACCCGTGACGGCACCCTGCAGCGCACGACCGACGATCACGCCGCCGATCCCGGGGGAGAGGGCGGCGATCACGGATCCCACGATGAGCAGGCCGAGCAGCACCAGCACGATGCGGCGCTTGCCGTACATGTCGCCGAGGCGCCCCGCGATCGGGGTGAAGACGGCCGCGGCCAGCAGGGTCGCCGTCACCACCCACGCCGTGTCCTCGCGGCTCGCGTTCAGCAGCTCGGGCAGCTTCGACTGGATCGGCACCACGAGGGTGAACATGAACGACGACGCGAGACCCGCGATCGCCAGGACCGCGACGATCGCGCCCTGTCGCGGCATCCGGGTCAGTCTGCGTCTGTCGTCCGGGGCCATCCCTCCAGGCTATCCGCGGCGCGCGCTGCCGGACGCGCTCAGCCCGCGCTGCGCCAGGCGTCGGACTCGAGGTGCGACCCGGCCTGCGGCCCCATCTGCAGCATCCCGCCGTCGACGACCCACGTCGCCCCGGTGACGTACGACGACGCCGGCGAGGCCAGGAAGGCGATCACGTCCGCGATCTCCTCCGGCTTACCCGGACGCGGGATCGGGATGCCGGGGCGATGCGTGTTCTCGGCGTCCTCAGCATCCATGTCGTTGATCGGTGTCGCGATCTCGCCGGGGGCGACCGAGTTGACCGTGATGCCCTTCGCGCCGAGCTCCTGCGCCATCGTCTTCACGAGACCCTCGAGGCCGTGCTTCGACGCGACGTACGCGGCCGACCCGACCCGCGGCTGCGAGCCGTGCACGCTCGTCACCGCGATGATGCGTCCCTCCTGACCGGCATCCGCCATCAGCGTCGCCGCCGTGTGCATCCCGACGAACGCGCCGTCGAGGTTGAGGCCGACGACCTGACGCCATCCCTCGATGTCCATCTCGAGGAAGGGGCCGCCGGTCCCGCCGCCGGCGTTGTTGACGAAGACGTCGAGCCCGCCGAGCTCGGCGGCGAGGCCGCGGATGACGCCGGGCACCGAGTCGAGGTCGGTCGCGTCGAACTGGGCGACGACGGCGTTCCGGCCGCGGCGGCGCACCTCGGCGGCGGTCTCTTCGGCGCCCTCCTGGTCGGAGTGCCACGTGACCCCGACGTCCATGCCGGCGTCGGCGAGGGCGAGGGCGGTCGCCCGGCCGATGCCGGAGTCGGAAGCGGTCACGATGGCACGGCGAGGGGTGAAGGTCATGCGGCCGACGCTACGGACCGCGCAGCGGACAGGGGGCGGGGTTGACAGCGGCGGGCCGCCCCGCAACGCGCGTCCGCGTCAGCTCCTCGCAGCCGCCTGCAGGCGCGCGACCTCGTCCTCGGACAGCAGTGCACGCGGCATGACCGCGACCCCGCCGGCCCACGAGCCGACCTTCAGCAGGAGCGCGTCGCCGACCGGGTACGCCCGGAGGATGGAGGATCGCACCGCCAGCCACGACACGATGACCGTCGCGCTGGTGAGGACGACGAGCGCGACGCCCACCCACGCGGCACCGTCGCTGCCGGTCGCGGTGAGGAACACGCTCAGCGCCACGACGACGGCGGTCACGCTCAGGAGCAGGATCCACGACGGGCGACGAAGCTGCCAGCGCACGAACCCGCGCGCCAGTCGGGGGGCCAGGTGCTCGTCGACGACGAGTGACCTGCCCCCCTCGGCTGAGGTCACACGGCGTCCGGGGACGGCGCGGCGGGCGCGGCAGGCGCGGCCGGGGCGGTCGCGGACTCGGCGACCGGCGC
>NZ_JAMXSA010000065.1:0-14471 GCF_024124465.1 Microbacterium sp. CnD16-F | reverse complement strand
GGCGCCGCGGGGCTCTGAGCGCGAACGCCGCCCTCAGCCCACCGCGGGGGCCTGCGCCGCCTCGGCCAGTGCCTCGGCGACCAGGCGCACGTTCGCGGTGAGGGCACCCGCGGTGACCCGGATGTGCGGCGTGGTCACCTCGTCGGTCGGCGCGCGGTAGGGGGCGCCGGCCGAGACCGCGATGCCCGAGACGGCGAGCCGCATCCGGGCGGCGCGCTCGTCGACGACCGGCACCCACAGGTTGATGCCGTCCGGGTCGCCGACGTCCACGCCGAACCGTCGGAGTGCGGAGGCCATGCTGTCGAGGCGGTCGCGGTAGATCAGTCGTGCGGTGCGCACCCGCGCGACCGCGCCGGGATCGGTGAGCAGGCCCAGCAGCACGGTCTGCAGCAGGCGCGAGGTCCACCCGGGGCCCAGCATCCGCCTCGCCACGAGCCGCTCGACCACGCGCGCCGGGCCGCCCAGGGCGGCGATGCGCAGGTCGGGGCCGTGGGATTTCGAGAAGCTCCGGACGTGCACGACCTGCCCCGGGATCCATCGTGCGAGGGTCACATCGGGGGCCGACGATATGAGGGCGGAGTGGTCGTCCTCGATCACCGTCACGCGACGCCCGTCGGGGGCGTTCATGATGAGCTGCGCGAGCACGCGGGCGCGCTCGACGGTCATCGAGATGCCGGTCGGGTTCTGCGCCCGCGGCTGCAGCACGATCGCGGTGGGCTTCCGGGCGAGCGCTCGCGAGAGCGAGCCGGGCGTCACGCCGTCGCGGTCGAGGGCCAGCGGGATCGGCTCGGCGCCGAGGGCATCGAGCAGGTCGAAGAAGTACGGGAAGCCGGGGGACTCCACCGCGACGCGGTCACCGAAGCGGACGACCTGCTCGAGGGTCCGCGAGATGCCGTCGAGGGCCCCGTCGACGACGGTGAAGGTCTCGATGCCCGGCGCCGGCCACGTCTCGGCGATGTGCGCGTGGAGCTCGGGCAGCACGGGCAGATCGTGGTAGCGACCGGTGTCGGCGCGGGGCGCCACGTGCGAGAAGGCGTTCTCGAGCGCCGGGAGCATCGCCGGGTCGGGTGTGCCGTGCGAGAGATCCAGCCGCACCGGCTGTGCGCTCCCGGCGAGGCCCTGCACGCGCGGGCTCAGCCACTCGCGCGGTTCGGCGCGCACGAAGCTGCCGGCGCGACCGCGCGAGACGATCGTCCCGGCATCCGACAACGCGCGCCACGCGGCCGCGACCGTGCCCGCCGAGACACCCAAGGCCGCCGCCATCTCGCGCACCGTCGGCAGACGCTCGCCCGGCTCGAGCGAGCCGTCGGCCACGAGACGCGCGATCTCGCCCGCCATGCCCAGCGGGGTGCGGGACTCGAGCGACTCGGGGCGCAGCATCCGTCGTCCTCACGTGCGGGGAGGTGTCCAGAGGATTAACGACCGCGACACATCCGGAAACTGTCGAGAAATGTTCAAGCAGGACAGTAACAGAACCGAGGGAAGGAAGACCGAGATGGCAACGGTGAGAGCGGCGATCACGCAGACGACGTGGACCGGCGATAAGGAGTCGATGCTCGACAAGCACGAGCAGTTCGCGCGGGAGGCCGCAGCGCAGGGCGCTCAGGTCATCTGCTTCCAGGAGCTCTTCTACGGTCCGTACTTCGGCATCACGCAGGAGAAGAAGTACTACCGCTACGCCGAGCCCGTCGACGGCCCCATCGTGCAGCGCTTCGCCGCGCTCGCGAAGGAGCTGAACATGGTCATGGTCCTCCCCATCTACGAAGAGGCGCAGACCGGCGTGTACTACAACACGGCGGTGGTGGTGGATGCCGACGGCACGATCCTCGGCTCGTACCGCAAGCACCACATCCCGCACGTCGAGAAGTTCTGGGAGAAGTTCTACTTCCGTCCGGGAAACCTGGGGTACCCCGTCTTCGACACCGCGGTCGGCAAGGTCGGCGTCATCATCTGCTACGACCGGCACTTCCCCGAGGCGTGGCGCGAGCTCGGTCTCAACGGCGCCCACCTCGCCTTCAACCCGAACGCGACGAAGCCGGGTCTGTCGAACCGACTGTGGGAGGTGGAACAGCCCGCCGCCGCCGTCGCCAACGGCTACTTCGTCCTCGCCCCCAACCGCGTCGGCCGCGAGGACAACGAGTACGGCGACGAGGCGGTCACCTTCTACGGCACCAGCCAGATCGTCGACCCGCGCGGCAACTACGTCGGCGCGCTCGGCTCGGGCACCGACGAGGAGATCCTCATCCGCGACCTCGACATGGACCTCGTCCGCGAGATGCGCGACGACTGGCAGTTCTACCGCGACCGCCGCCCCGACTCGTACGCCGAGATCGTCGCCCCGTAACCGCACGGCACATCGGAGGACCCATGACCACCACGCTCATCACCGGCGGCACCGTCGTCTCGTCGACCGGACGCGGCCCCGCCGACGTCCTCATCGACGGCGAGACGATCGTCGCCGTGCTGACGCCCGGCTCCACCCTGCTCGGGCACGACCTCGCGGCATCCGTCGACACCGTCATCGACGCGGCGGGGAAGTACGTGATCCCCGGCGGCATCGACGCCCACACGCACATGCAGCTGCCCTTCGGCGGCACGAGCGCCTCCGACACCTTCGAGACCGGCACCCGGGCAGCAGCCTGGGGCGGGACGACCACGATCGTCGACTTCGCCGTGCAGCGGCAGGGCGAGCGGGTCGAGGACGGGCTCGCGGCCTGGCACGCGCTCGCGGCGGGGGAGTGCGCCGTGGACTACGGCTTCCACCAGATCATCGGCGGCGTCGACGAGCACTCGCTCGCCGCGCTCCCGACCCTGATCGATGAGGGCATCACGAGCTTCAAGATGTTCATGGCCTACCCCGGGGTCTTCTACGCCGACGACGCGCAGATCCTGAAGGCCATGCAGGTCTCGGCCGACACGGGACTGCTCACGATGATGCACGCCGAGAACGGCCCGGTCATCGACGTCCTCGCCGAACAGCTCGTCCGCGCCGGCAACACCGACCCGTACTTCCACGGCAAGGCACGCGTGTGGCAGGCCGAGGAGGAGGCGACCCACCGCGCGATCATGCTGTCGAACATCACCGGTGCACCGCTCTACGTCGTGCACGTGAGCGCGAAGCAGGCCGTCGAGCAGCTCGCCTGGGCGCGCGACAAGGGGCAGAACGTCTTCGGCGAGACCTGCCCGCAGTACCTCTACCTGTCGCTCGAGGAGCACCTGGGCGCCAGGAGCGAGGAGTGGGGGTCGTTCGAGGGCGCCAAGTACGTCTGCTCGACGCCGCTCCGCTCCCGCGCCGAGGGCCACCAGGACCACATGTGGCAGGCGCTGCGAACGAACGACCTGCAGATGGTCTCGACCGACCACTGCCCGTTCTGCATGAAGGACCAGAAGGAGCTCGGCAAGGGCGACTTCCGGGCGATCCCCAACGGCATCGGGTCGGTCGAGCACCGCATCGACCTCATGTACCAGGGGGTCGTCACGGGCGAGATCACCCTCGAGCGCTGGGTCGAGCTCACCAGCACGACCCCGGCGCGCATGTTCGGCATGTACGGCAAGAAGGGCGTCATCGCCCCGGGTGCCGACGGAGACGTCGTCATCTACGACCCCAACGGTCACACCTCGATCGGCTACGAGAAGACCCACCACATGAACATGGACCACTCCGCGTGGGAGGGCTTCGAGATCGACGGGCACGTCGACACCGTCCTCTCGCGCGGCAAGGTCATCGTCGACGACGGCGCCTACCTCGGGCGCAAGGGCGACGGCCGCTTCGTCAAGCGCGGTCTCAGCCAGTACCTCATCTGACCCGAACACCCGAAAGAGGACCCATGGACTTCGGCGTCGTCCTGCAGACGAACCCACCCGCCTCGCGCACCGTGCAGCTGTCGACGCTCGCCGAGGCGCACGGCTTCAGCCACGTCTGGACCTTCGACTCGCACCTCCTCTGGGAGGAGCCGTACGTCGTCCACTCCGCGATCCTCAACGCGACCAAGCGCATCACCGTGGGGCCGTTCGTCACGAACCCCGCCACCCGCGACTGGACCGTCACGGCATCCGTCTTCGCGACGCTCAACGAAATGTACGGCAACCGCACGATCTGCGGCATCGGCCGCGGGGACTCGGCGGTGCGCGTGACCAACGGCAAGCCGGTGACGATGCGGGAGCTGCGCGAGTCGATCCACGTCATCCGAGAACTCGCCAACTCGCGACCCGTCGAGTACAAGGGGGCGACGCTCCAGTTCCCCTGGAGCCGCGGATCCGAGCTCGACGTCTGGGTCGCCGCCTACGGCCCGATGGCGCTGAAGCTCACCGGCGAGGTCGGCGACGGGTTCATCCTGCAGCTGGCCGACGTCGACATCGCCGCCTGGATGATCAAGGTGGTGCGGGATGCCGCCGAGGCGGCCGGCCGTGACCCCGATTCGATCGCGTTCTGCGTCGCCGCCCCGATGTACATCGGCGACGACTGGGAGCACATGCGCGACCAGTGCCGCTGGTTCGGCGGGATGGTCGGCAACCACGTCGCCGACATCGTCGCGAAGTACGGCGCGGACGGCGATGTGCCCCAGGCCCTCACCGACTACATCGCGGGCCGCACCGGGTACGACTACAACTCGCACGGCAAGAGCGACAACGACCACGTCGACTTCGTCCCCGACGAGATCGTCGACCGGTTCTGCCTGCTCGGCACGGCCGAGGACCACATCGCCAAGCTCGAGCAGCTCAAAGCGCTCGGCGTGACGCAGTTCGCCGGCTACCTGCAGCACGACAACAAGGAGGAGACGATGCGGGTCTACGGCGAGACCGTGATCCCCGCGCTCTCCGATCACATCACGGCCAAGTCATGACGCGACGCACAGCAGCCGCGTGGGGGTGGGGCGTCGTCGGCGTCCTCGCCCTCGTCGCGCTGTGGGAGGCGTACAAGTGGCTCGGACCCGCCGACGGTCTCGTCCTCGGTGGCGAGGACGGCGTGCGCGTCCTGCCGCGCACCCACGACCGTGCGATGCCCCACGTCACCGACATGATCGCGCGGCTGTTCGACCCCACCAGCGGCGCCGCGACGCCACCGCTGTGGGCGACCGTCGCGAGTGCCGGCCTGCTCACCCTCGGCATCGCGCTCGTCGGGTGGGTCATCGGCGTCGTCGTGGGTGTCGGCTTCGCCCTGCTGATGCAGCGCTGGCGCATCGTCGAGCGCGGACTCCTGCCCTGGATCGTCGTGTCGCAGACCGTGCCGCTCATCGCCTTCGCCCCCCTCGTCGCCCGCATCGGGTCGCAGATCGACCGAGCCGGGCTGCCCTGGCCGGAGTGGCTGTCGGTGGCGGTGATCGCCTCGTACCTGGCCTTCTTCCCGGTCTCGATCGGTGCGCTCAAGGGTTTGTCGTCGCCCGACGCGATCCATCTCGACCTCATGCGCAGCTACGCCGCCGGTTACGGCCAGACCCTGCGCCGGCTGCGCTTCCCCGCCGCGGTCCCGTACCTGATCCCCGCAGCCCGTCTCGCCGCGGCGAACGCCGTCGTCGGCGCCATCGTCGCCGAGGTGTCCATCGGCATGCGCGGCGGCCTCGGACGGATGCTGCTGCAGGCCGCGCAATCCGCCTCCGCCGACCCCGCACTCCCGTGGGGTCCCATCTTCGGCGCCGTCCTGCTCGGCCTCCTCGTCGCCGGGGTCGTCGCGCTGCTCGCGACGGGCCTTCGCCGGTACCGCCGCGGGGAGGCATCCGCATGATCCCCCGCCCTCACCCGAGAGGAACGTCCGCATGAGCGAGATCGCCGTCCGCGCCACCGGCGTCGGCCGCACCTTCGGAGGCCGCCGCACCGCTGAGGTGCACGCCCTCACCGGGGTCGACCTCGAGATCGCGGCAGGCGAGTTCGTGTCGCTGATCGGCCCGTCGGGATGCGGCAAGTCGACGCTCATGCGGCTGATCGCCGACCTCGATCAGCCCACGGCGGGCTCGCTCGAGGTCTTCGGCAAGACGCCGAAGAAGGCGCGCCTCGACCAGGACTACGGCATCGCCTTCCAACAGGCCGGGCTCTTGCCGTGGCGGACCGTGCTCGAGAACATCGTGCTGCCCCTCGAGCTGCACGGCGTCGGCGGCGCCGAACGACGGGCCCGCGCGGCAGAGCTCGCCGAGCTCGTCGGCCTCACCGACTTCGGCAAGCGGTACCCCGACGAGCTGTCCGGCGGCATGCAGCAGCGCGTCGCGATCGCTCGCGCCCTCGCCGCGCGGCCGAAGCTCCTCCTCATGGACGAGCCGTTCGGCGCGCTCGACGAGATGACGCGCGAACGGATGCAGACCGAACTCACCCGCATCACCGGGGAGACCGGCGCCGCCGTCGTTTTCGTGACGCACTCGATCCCCGAAGCCGTCTACCTGTCCGACCGCGTCGTCGTCATGTCGCCGCGACCGGGCCGCATCACCGATCTCGTCGCCGTGCCGTTCGGGCACGATCGTCCCGACCTCCTGCGGGAGTCGCCGGAGTTCTTCGAGAAGGTGACCGAGGTGCGCGAAGCGCTCCACGGCACGCCCGTCGCCCGAGCGAACGAGCGGTGACGGCATCATGACCGCGACCGAGCGGATCGCCCGCATCGCTGCACCGATGGCCACCGGCATCCTGCTCCTCGTCCTGTGGCAGGTGCTCTCGGGCGTCAAGATCGGGCGGCTCGCGCTGATCCCCGCCCCCGCCGACGTCGCCGAGACCGCCTTGCGGATCGGCGGCGTGGTCGCCGAGGACGCGCTGGTCACCGGGGGCAACACGCTCGTCGGGCTCGTCGCCGGTACGGTGCTCGGCGTCGCCCTCGCGGCGCTCGCCGCGTGGCTGCGTCCGGTCGACGGCATGCTCGCGCCCCTCGTCGCGGCGATCGCGGTCGTTCCGATCGTCGCGCTCACCCCGCTGCTGAACACGATGCTCGGGGCCTCGGCGCAGACGGGACGCCAGGTGGTCGCCGCGGTCGCCGCCTTCGTGCCGGTCTTCGTCAACGTCCTCCGCGGCCTGCGGCAGTCCCGCCCCGTGCAGCGAGACCTCTTCCTCGCCTACGCGGCGACTCCCGGCCAGCAGTTCCGCGGCCTCACGCTCCCCGTCGCGCTGCCCTACCTCGTGACCGGCATCCGCATCGCCAGTTCGGTCGCCGTCATCTCCGCGCTCGTCGCGGAGTACTTCGGCGGTCCCACCGACGGCCTCGGCACCGCCATCGCGAGCTACGCGAAGACCGGGAACGCGGCCGTCGCCTGGACCTACGTCGGCGCGGCCATCGCCGTCGGTCTCGTCTTCTTCCTCGTCACCGTGCTCCTCGAACGCATCGTGACCAGGCGGAGGCCGGTCTGACACCCGTCGGCCCGGTCCGCTCCACCCACCCACCGCACCACCCGCACCATCCGAACCCGAAAGGAACACCATGCGTCACAGCATCCGACGCCGGTTGGCGGTCGTCACGACCCTGACCGCCGGCGCCCTCGCCCTGTCCGCGTGCGCGGGCACCACGAGCACCACACCCACCGCCGGCGGTGATGACGCCGACTTCACGCCGATCACCGACATCAAGCTGCAGCTGCAGTGGCTGCCGCAGGCGCAGTTCGCCGGCTACTACGTCGCGCAGGAGAAGGGCTACTTCGAGGAGGAAGGCTTCAACAACGTCGAGATCGTGCCCTCGGGCGGCGACATCGTGCCGCAGGACGCGCTCGCCGCCGGTGACGTCGACTTTGCCGTCGCCTGGGTCCCCAAGGTGCTCGGGACCATCGAGTCCACGGGCGTCGAGCTCACCGACATCGCGCAGGTCTTCCAGCGTTCGGGCACGACGCAGGTCTCATGGAAGGGCGACGGGATCACCGACGTCGCGGACTTCGAAGGCAAGCGCATCGGCTCGTGGGGCTTCGGCAACGAGTGGGAGATCTTCGCCGCGATGGCGGCGGACGACCTCGACGCCTCCACCGTGTCGATCACGACGCAGGACTTCTCGATGAACGCCCTGCTCGACGGCGACGTGGATGCCGCGCAGGCGATGACCTACAACGAGCTCGCCCAGGTGCTCGAGGTCGTCAACCCCGATACGGGCAAGCTCTACACGCTCGACGACCTCGACGTCATCTACTACGACGACACCGAGGGCGCGATGCTGCAGGACGCGATCTGGGCCGACACGCAGCGGCTCGACGAGGACCCGGCATACGCCGACGCGGCGGTGCGCTTCCTCAAGGCGATCGCGAAGGGCTGGCTGTACGCCCGTGACAACGTCGAGGACTCCGCCTCGCTCGTGTGGGACGTCGCCTCGAACGCCGAAGCCGCCTTCCCGGTCGGACCGGTGCACCAGCTGTGGCAGCTCAACGAGGTCAACAAGCTCATCTGGACCGACGCGCCCTTCGGGACCGTCGAGCAGGACAAGTGGGACCAGACGGTCGACGGAGCCCTCGCCGCGGTGAACCAGGACGGCATGAACCTCATCACCGAGGAACCCCCGGCATCCGCGTTCTCGAACGAGTACATCGAGAAGGCGATCGCCGAGCTGGAGGACGAGGGCGTCAGCCTCGACGGGGAGTACACGCCCATCGACGTGACCCTCACCGAGGGTGGACAGTAGCAGCACCACCACGACGGTCCCGGGGTGCGAGCCCCGGGACCGTCCTGACAGAGAGCACTCCTCAGATGACCTCCGAAGACCTTGATCTCCGTACCCGCGAACTCGACCGCGCCCACGTCTTCCACTCCTGGTCGGCGCAGGCGCTCATCGACCCGTTCCCCCTCGCGGGCGGATCGGGGGCGACCGTGTGGGACCACGCCGGCACACGCCTGCTCGACTTCTCGAGCCAGCTCGTCAACGTGAACATCGGGCACCAGCATCCCGCCGTCGTCGACGCGATCAAGGCGCAGGCCGACATCATGACCACCGTCGCCCCCTCGACCGCCAACCTCGCCCGGGGCGAGGCGGCGAAGCGGATCGTGGATCTGGCGCCCGACGGGTTCTCGAAGGTGTTCTTCACGAACGGCGGAGCGGACGCGAACGAGAACGCGATCCGGATGGCGCGGTTGCACACCGGGCGGGACAAGGTGCTCTCGCGCTACCGCAGCTACCACGGCAACACCGGAGCGGCGATCGTCGCGACGGGGGATTGGCGCCGCATCCCGAACGAGTACGCGCGGGGCCACGTGCACTTCTTCGGCCCCTACCTGTACCGGTCGGAGTTCTGGGCGACCACCCCGGAGGAGGAGTGCGAGCGCGCGTTGCACCACCTGCGTCGGGTCATCGAGGCGGAAGGGCCGAGCTCCATCGCGGCGATCCTGCTCGAGTCGGTGCCGGGGACGGCGGGCATCATGATCCCCCCGCCCGGCTACCTCGCGGGGGTGCGGCGTCTGGCCGACGAGTTCGGCATCGTCCTGATCCTGGATGAGGTGATGAGCGGGTTCGGGCGCACGGGCCGGTGGTTCGCGTTCGAGGGTCACGACGTGGTCCCGGATCTGATCACGTTCGCGAAGGGCGTGAACTCGGGGTACGTCCCGATCGGTGGGGTGATCATCTCGGATGAGATCGCGGCGACCTTCGATGAGCGGGTGTTCCCGGGCGGGTTGACCTATTCGGGGCATCCTCTCGCGGCAGCATCGGTGGTCGCGACGATCGACGCGATGCGGGAGGAGGGCATCGTGGAAGGCGCCCGCCGCATCGGGGAGACCGTCCTCGGTCCTGGGCTGCGCGCTCTCGCCGAGAAGCATCCGATCATCGGGGAGGTGCGGGGTGAGGGGGTCTTCTGGGCTCTCGAACTGGTCGCCGACCCCGTCACCCGCGAGCCCGTCGCCCCGGCGGTGATCGGCGCGCTGAAGAAGGACCTCATGGCCCGGGGCCTGTTGCCCTTCACCGCCGACAACCGCCTCCACGTCGTCCCGCCCTGCGTCGTCACCGACGACGAGGTGCGACGCGCGCTCGAGATCTACGACGCGGCGCTCGCCGCGCTCTGACCCACCCCATCGGAGGAACCATGACCGACCAGCCTGATGTCGCCGTGCTCGAGCACTGGGTCGACGGCGCCGCGTGGAGCGGCGAGTCCGACCGCACGGCCCCCATCCACAATCCCGCCACCGGAGTCGTCAGCGGCCGGGTCCGCCTCGCGAGCACTGCCGACGTGAGCGCCGCGGTCGACCGTGCCGCCGCCGCCCTGCCGGCGTGGCGCGACGCGAGTCTCGCGAAGCGGCAGGGCGTCATGTTCTCGTTCCGCGAGATCCTGAACGCGCGCAAGGACGAGCTCGCCGCGATCCTCACGGCCGAGCACGGCAAGGTGCTCTCCGACGCGCTCGGCGAGATCGCCCGCGGTCTCGAGGTCGTCGAGTTCGCCTGCGGGGCGGGTCACCTCCTCAAGGGCGAGTACTCCGAGAACGTCTCCACGGGCGTCGACGTCTACTCGGTGAAGCAGCCCGTCGGCGTCGTCGGGGTCATCAGTCCCTTCAACTTCCCCGCGATGGTGCCGCTCTGGTTCCTTCCGATCGCGCTCGTCTCGGGCAACACGGTCGTGCTGAAGCCGAGCGAGAAGGATCCGTCGGCGTCCGACTGGATCGCGCGTGCCCTCGTCGAGGCGGGGCTGCCGGCTGGCGTGCTCAACGTCGTCCACGGCGACAAGGAGGCCGTCGACGCGATCCTCGACCACCCGACGGTCGGCGCGGTCTCGTTCGTCGGCTCGACCCCGATCGCGCGCTACATCTACGAGCGCGCGAGCGCGCAGGGCAAGCGGGTGCAGGCGCTGGGCGGTGCGAAGAACCACATGCTGGTGCTTCCGGATGCCGACCTCGACCTGGCCGCCGACGCCGCCGTCAACGCGGGGTTCGGGTCGGCGGGCGAGCGCTGCATGGCGATCTCGGTGCTGCTGGCGACCGAGCCGATCGCCGACGCCCTCGTCGCGAGGATCGCCGAGCGCGTCGCGACGCTGCGCACCGGCGACGGCACGCGTGGGTGCGACATGGGACCGCTCATCACCCGAGAGCACCGTGACAAGGTCGCCGGATACCTCGACATCGCGGCATCCGACGGCGCCGAGATCGTCGTCGACGGCCGCGACGTGGTTCCGGATGCCGACGGTGATGGCTTCTGGCTCGGTCCCACCCTCATCGACAAGGTGCCGACCTCGTCCTGCGTCTACACCGATGAGATCTTCGGGCCGGTTCTCTCGGTCGTGCGGGTGGCAGGGTACGAGGAGGGTCTCGCGCTCATCGAGGCGAGCCCGTACGGCAACGGCACCGCGATCTTCACGAACGACGGCGGTGCCGCCCGCCGGTTCCAGCGCGAGGTGAGCGTCGGCATGGTCGGGGTCAACGTCCCGATCCCGGTGCCGGTGGCCTACCACTCGTTCGGCGGCTGGAAGGCGTCGCTGTTCGGCGACGCGAAGGCGTACGGTCCGCAGGGGTTCGCGTTCTTCACCCGTGAGAAGGCGGTGACCTCGCGCTGGCTCGACCCGTCGCACGGCGGCCTGAACCTGGGCTTCCCGCAGCACGACTGAGGCCGCCGATGTCCCACCCCACCGACGACATCCTCACCGACCCGGTCGAGGCCGAGCGCCTGCTGGCCTCGACCGGGCGCGAGCTCGAGACGCTCCTGGCGCGCGCCGCCGCCGTCCGCAACGCGGGCCTGGCCGCCGCGGGCCGTCCCGGCGTCGTGACCTACTCGCGCAAGGTCTTTCTCCCGCTGACCACGCTCTGCCGGGACCGTTGCCACTACTGCGCGTTCGTCGACACCCCCGCCCAGCTCCTCCGCAAGAAGGCCCCCGCCTACCTCGACGACGCGCAGATCCTCCGGATCGCGCGCGCGGGCGCGGCGCAGGGCTGCAAGGAGGCCCTGCTCACCCTCGGCGACCGGCCCGAGGACCGCTGGCCCGAGGCGCGGGCGTGGCTCGACGCGCACGGCTTCGCCTCGACGATCGACTACGTCGCCCATGCGGCGCGGCTGGTCACCCGTGAGACCGGGCTCCTCACGCACGCGAACCCGGGGGTCATGTCCGCCGCCGAGCTCGCGGCGCTCCGCCCGGTGTCGCCGTCGATGGGGATGATGCTGGAGACGACCTCGCGCGCCCTGTTCGAGACCCCGGGCGCCGCGCACCACGGCTCTCCCGACAAGGATCCCGCTCTCCGTCTCGCCGTGATCGAGGATGCGGGGCGAGCCCGCATCCCGTTCACCACCGGCATCCTGGTCGGCATCGGCGAGACCCTCGCCGATCGTGCGGCCTCCCTGTTCGCGCTGCGCGACGCGCACGCCCGTCACGGGCACGTGCAGGAGGTCATCGTGCAGAACTTCCGGGCGAAGCCCCGGACGGCGATGGCGGCGGTGGCGGATGCCGATCGCGACGCCTACCTCGCGGCGATCGCCGTCGCGCGACTCATCCTCGGACCCGGCATGCGCATCCAGGCGCCGCCGAACCTCTCCGATCCAGCGGAGCTCGCGTCGCTGCTCGCTGCGGGGGTCGACGACTGGGGTGGGGTCTCGCCGCTGACCGCCGATCACGTCAATCCGGAGCGGCCGTGGCCGCATCTCGACGACCTCGCCGCCCACACCGCTGCGGCAGGCTTCACGCTCGTCGAGCGGCTGACCGCCCACCCCGAGTACGTGCGGGCGCCCGCCGCCTGGATCGACCCTGCCCTCCACGCCGCCGTCGCCTCGCTCGCCGAGCCGGGGACGGGTCTCGCGGGCCGCGCGCGCGCCGCGACGTCACGGCGTCGTCGCGGCACGGCGCTGCTCGAGACGGCGGCGACGACCCCGCGCGAGCTCGATGCGGCCGACTGGGAGCACCTGCTGACGGCGACCGGCGATGATCTGGAACGACTCATCCGCACCGCCGACGACCTGCGGCGCACGACGATCGGCGACACCGTGAGCATCGTCGTCAACCGCAACCTCGCGTCGTCTGGCCTGCACCGCGCACCCGTCGGTGCGGGGGCGTTCGGGCTCGCCGACGTCGAGGCGATCGCGAGGGATGCCGCGTCCCTCGGCGCGACGGAACTCTGCATCCAGGGGCGGCTGGACCCCAGGGAGGACCCGCGCCTGTACGTGGACCTCGTGCACGCCGTGCGCGCGGCCGCGCCGTCGCTGCACCTGCACGCCTTCCGCCCGCAGGATGTCGCCGACCTGGCCGACCGCACGACCATCGGTGTGCCGCGCGCCATCGCCGCCCTCCGCGCGGCGGGCGTGGGCACGATGCCCGGAACGGGGGTGAAAGTCCTGGACGACGACATCCGGCGCCGCATCGCCCCCGGCGACCTCGACGTCGATCGGTGGCTCGAGATCATCCGCGCCGAGCATGCGCACGGCATGCGAACGAGCTCGGTCCTCTTCTACGGCCACATCGAATCGGCGGCCGACCGCGTGGCCCACCTGCTGACACTCCGCGGACTGCACGACGAGACCGGCGGGTTCACCGAGTTCGTGCCGATCCCGCTCCCCGGCGGCGGCACGCGCACCGCCGAGCGATCGGACCTCGATGAGCACCGTGCGATGGTCGCCGTCGCGCGCCTGCTCCTGAACGACGGCATCCGCCACATCCAGATCCCCTGGACCCGACACGGGCGGGCGATCACCGCGGAGCTGCTGCGCAGCGGCGGCGACGATCTGGGCGGCACCCTCCTCGACGGGCGCATGCGCCCCGACACAGGGGTCGAGCGGGGGCTTGAGCTGCCCTTCGGTGACGCCTCCCGCTTGGCCGGGTCGCTGCGCCGCCGGCTGCGCGAACGCACCACGACCTACGGGACACCGGCGGAGGCGGCCGCATGAGCGGCCACGCCGAGGTCGTCGTCGTCGGCGCGGGTTTCGCGGGCATCGCGGCCGCGATCGAGCTGCGCGAGGCCGGCCACGACGTGGTGGTGGTCGAGCGGGCGGATCGGGTCGGCGGGACGTGGCGCGAGAACGTCTATCCGGGCGTCGCGTGCGACGTCCCGGCGCACCTGTACAGCCTCGAGCGTCACCCCCACCCCGGCTGGTCGGCCGAGTTCGCCCCGGGCGCCGAGATCGCCGCCTACCTCGAGGGGGTCGTCGACCGCGAGGGTCTGCGGAACGCGATCCGCTTCGGGACGGCACTGACGGATGCCGAATGGGACCCCGTCGCCGAGCGCTGGCGGCTCGGCTTCTCGGCCGGCGGCCCCGACTCGGCCGATGTGCTGGTCCTCGGCTGCGGGCGGTTGTCCGAGCCCCGCATCCCCGACGTCCCCGGTCTGCCCTCTTTTCCCGGAGCAGTCGGCCACACGGCGCGCTGGGACGCGACCGGGTCGGTCGCCGGCACCCGCATCGCCGTCGTCGGGACGGGGTCCAGCGCCGCCCAACTCGTTCCCGAGCTGGTCCGCTCGGGCGCCGAGGTGGTCCTCTTCCAGCGCTCTCCGGCGTGGGTGCTTCCGCGCGGTGGGCGCCGGTACGACGCGCGCGACGCCGAGCTGTTCTCGGCGCCCGGGGCGATCGCGCGCGAGCGGCGGAGGCTCGCGGCGGGCGACGACGAGCGGTTCGCCGCGCGATCGGGGCGGGG
>NZ_JAMXSA010000064.1:0-15408 GCF_024124465.1 Microbacterium sp. CnD16-F | reverse complement strand
GGGCCGCAGCGACGCGCTCGCGGTGCTGTGCCGCACGCTCTTCCTCGGCGACGCCGCGCCGGCCGCGGACCTCGACCGCGCGCTGCCGACCGCCGGGGTCGCGGGTCTCGTGACGCTCGGGATCGTGCGCGTCGAGGGCGGCACCGCGACACCGCTCGTGCTGCTGCGCCCGCAGGACTACACGGATGCCGCCGGCTCGGGGTGGTGGTGGATCGTGAGCGACCTCGACGAGGCGGCGCTGGGCGGCGCGCTGCCGACCGGGCACGTCCTGGGCGTCGGCGGCGCCTCGCTCACGCTCGCCGGTCTGCAACTCGACACCCCCGCGCGGCGCGTACTCGACGTCGGGACGGGATGCGGCATCCAGGCCCTGCGGGCGCGGCGGAGCGCGTCGAGCGTCGTCGCGACCGACGTGTCGGAGCGGGCGCTGCGGTTCACGCTGCTGAACGCCGCGCTCAACGACGTCGACGGCATCGAGGTGCGCCACGGCAGCCTGTTCGAGCCCGTCGCGGGCGAGGAGTTCGACCGCGTCGTCTCGAATCCCCCGTTCGTCATCACGCCGCGCGTCGCCGGGGTGCCCGAGTACGAGTACCGGGATGCCGGTTTCGCGGGTGACGATCTCGTCGCGGCGTTCGTGTCGGGCGTCGGCGGGGTGCTCGCCCCCGGCGGGACGGCGCAGCTGCTCGGCAACTGGGAGTACCGCGACGGGCAGGACGGTCTCGACCGCGTGCGGAAGTGGGTCGCGGCATCCGCTCACCCGCTCGACGCGTGGATCGTGGAACGCGAGCAGCTCGACCCGCTCGCGTACGCCGAACTGTGGGTGCGCGACGGCGGCACGGCGCCGGGGAGCCCCGACTACGCCCGCCTCATCGACGCGTGGCTCGGGGACTTCGCCGCGCGCGGGGTGACGGCGGTCGGCTTCGGGTACCTGCTGCTGCGGCGGACGCCGATCGGGATGCCGCCCCTCGCCCGCTACGAGCGCGTCACCCAGCCGGTGCCCGGGGCCCTGGGGCCGCACCTGGGGGCCGCGCTCGCGGCGTGGGACCGCCTGGGGCTCCTCGATGACGACGGACTGGCCGAGGCGACCGCGATCGTCGCGTCGGACGTCACCGAGGCCCGCCACCACCGCCCGGGCGCCGAGGAACCCTCGGTCATCGAGCTGCGTCAGGGCGCCGGGTTCGGGCGCGTGCTGAACGTCGACCCCGCACTCGCCGCCCTCGTCGGCGCGTGCGACGGCGACCTGCCGCTCGGCGTGCTCATCGACGCGATCGCCGACCTGCTCGAGGTGGATGCCGCCGCGCTCCGCGCCGACCTGCTGCCGCGCGTGCGCGAGCTGGCGTTCACGGGGTTCCTGCGCGTGGTGTGAGGCGGGGTGCGGCGGATGCCGTCGGTAGGCTCGTAGGCATGCTGAACATGGCCGACGGTCTCGCGCGCCTGGGCGCGCTCGCGGAGGCTCCCGTGTCGGCCACGCTCGCCCGCGCGTTCGCGGATGCCGGGTTCGAGCTCGCGATCGTCGGCGGACCCGTCCGCGACGCGCTGCTCGGCCGCACCGTCAACGACCTCGACTACACGACGAACGCGCGACCCGACGACATCCTGCGCATCGTGAAACCGCTCGCGACGGCGACGTGGGACATCGGTCGCGCCTTCGGCACGATCGGCGCGAAGATCCGGGGCGAGCAGGTCGAGATCACGACCTACCGCGCCGACAGCTACGACGGCGCGACCCGTAAACCCACCGTCGAGTTCGGTGACTTCCTCGAGCAGGACCTCGTCCGCCGGGACTTCACGGTCAACGCGATGGCGCTCCGCATCCCGGGACCGTCGCTCGTCGACCCGACCGGCGGCGTCGAGGACCTCGTCGGCGGGTCGCTGCGCACCCCCACCGATCCGGACGTCAGCTTCGGCGACGACCCGCTCCGGATGCTGCGCGCCGCCCGCTTCGCGAGCCAGCTCGGCATGGACGTGCACCCTGCGACCCTCGAGGCGATGAGCCGGCTCGCGCCGAGCCTGTCGATCGTGAGCCCCGAGCGGATCCAGGGGGAGCTCGTGAAGCTCCTGTCGACGGATGCGCCGGACCGCGGCATCCGTCTGCTCGTCGACACCGGCCTCATGGCGCTCTTCCTGCCCGAGGTCCCGGCCCTACGGCTCGAGGTCGACGAGCACCACCACCACAAGGACGTCTACGAGCACTCGCTCACGGTGCTCGCGCAGGCGATCGACCTCGAGAAGCAGCGGCACCCGGGTCAGGCGCCCGACGTGACCCTGCGCCTCGCCGCGCTCCTGCACGACATCGGCAAGCCCGCGACCCGCAAGCTCGAGCCGGGCGGCGCGGTCAGCTTCCACCACCACGACGTCAAGGGCGCGCGGATGGCGCGCAAGCGGCTGCAGGCGCTGCGGTTCGACGGTGCGACGACGGATGCCGTGTGTCAGCTCATCGAGCAGCACCTGCGCTTCTTCGGGTACGCCGAGGGCGCGTGGACCGACTCGGCCGTCCGGCGGTACGTCCGCGACGCGGGCGAGCAGCTCGAGCGGCTGCACATCCTGACGCGAGCCGACGTGACGACCCGCAACAAGCGCAAGGCGACGCGGCTGCGCACCGCGTACAACGACATCGAGTCGCGCATCGCGGCGCTCGCCGAGCAGGAGGAGCTCGACGCGATGCGTCCCGAGCTCGACGGCAACCGGATCCAGGAGGTCCTCGGCATCCGTCCCGGTCGCGAGGTCGGCGAGGCGTACCGGTTCCTGCTCGACATCCGCCTCGACGAGGGGGTCATCGGAGCGGATGCCGCCGAGCAGCGCCTGCGCGAGTGGTGGGCCGCGCGGAGCTGAGCCCGTGCACGCGGCTCAGCGCAGGCGTCGCGCTGCGGTGAGGTCGATGACGAAGAGGACGGCACCCTGGATGACGATCGCGAGACCGTGTCCGCGGGCATCCGCTCGGCTCAGGCGCCCCCCGAACGAGGGCGTACGCGCCGCGAGGTGGGCGCCGGTGGCGACGTAACCGACGTCGAGCGCCGCGTTCACCAGGAGGATGCGGCGCAGCATCCGCTTCTTCGGGACGCTCCGCTGACGGCGGGTGAACGCCGCGAGACCGGCGTCGATCGCGCCCCACATCAGGTTCTGCAGGCCGAACGCGCGGGTGCGCGGGAACAGCGCGAGCGCGCCGCCGACGACGACGGATGCCGTGCCCCACCGCGTCAGGCGACGGACGACGACGGCGGCGACGGACTTCGCGGAGCTCATGCCTTCATCATGGCCCGGCGGCGGGGCCCCGGGGCCGCTCGCCTGTCACGATCTGCGGCCGGCGACGGCGTGTCGTGACAGGCGAGCGCGGGTGGTCGCCTTGCCGCGGGCCGCCCCCGCCCTGTCGTTCCCGGGCAGGTCGACCTAGACTGACCGGCACCGCTCCTTCGACGATGATCGGAGCCCCATGAGCTCGCCGTGGTCCGCCCGGGTCCAGGTCGCGCCCGCCACCTCGCGCCTGCTGATCGAGCGCGCGCACGAGGAGCTCCTCGCCGGGAACGCCGGCGACCCGCGGCTCGAGGATGTCCGGCCGCTGGTCCGGGAATCGTGGCGCCGGTCGCTGGCCTCGGATGCCGCCGCCGAAGGGCTCCCGCGCCTCGACATGACGGCCGACGAGCTCGAGGCCTACCGCCGCGCCCATCCGCTCGCGGGCGTCATGGAGATGGTCCGATCGCTCCTGCTGCCCGGTTCCGCCGAGGACTCAGGTGTCATCGTCGCGGTCGGGGACGCCTCGGGTCGCCTCCTCTGGGTCGAGGGCGACCGTGGGGTGCGCACCCTCACCGGCGATATGGGATTCGTCGCCGGCGCGGACTGGGCCGAGGCATCCGTCGGCACCTCGGCGCCCGGTACGGCGCTCGCGCTCGACCGGGCGGTGCAGATCCGGCAGGCCGAGCATTTCAACCGCTTCGTGCAGCCGTGGTCGTGCACCGCGGCGCCGGTCCACGACCCCGAGACCCGGCGCCTGCTCGGGGTGATCGACGTCACCGGCGGCAGCGAGGCCGTCACGCCGCAGGCGCAGCTGCTCGTCGACGCGACGGCGCGCGCCATCGAGAGCGAGCTGCTCGTCGGACGGCTGCGCTCCCGCGCCGAGGCGCCCCGGCGCCGAGCCCCCCGCGCCGCGACCGTCCGGCACGCGACCCTGCGGGTTCTGGGGCGCGACCGGGCGCTGCTCGAGACGGAGGGGGATGCCGCGGCATCCGTCGTCGAGCTCAGCGCACGACACGCGGAGATCCTGCTCATGCTCGCCAGCCACCGGGAAGGCCTGTCGGCCGAGGCGCTCGCCGACCTCGTCTACGGCGAGCCCGCGGTCGAGACCCTGCGACCCGAGATGGTGCGCCTGCGCAGAGTGCTCGAGAAGCAGGCGCCGCAGCTCGTGCCGCTGTCGCGTCCGTACCGGCTGCCGGCGGAGCTCGAGACCGACGTGCAGCACGTCGTGTCGCTGCTCGACCGCGGGGCGCACCGCGTCGCGCTCGCCGCGTACACCGGGCCGGTGTTGCCGGACTCGGTCGCGCCCGGGGTGGAGGAGCTGCGCACGTCGGTGCGGGCCACCCTGCGCGAGACGATGATCGGCGAGGCCGGCGTCGAAGCGCTGCTCGCCTACGCCGACAGCGCCGACGGGCGGGAGGATGCCGAGGTGCTCCGCCTGTGCCTGCGCATGCTGCCGCCGCGCTCGCCGCGTCGCCCCGGGCTCGTCGCCCGGCTCGAGGCCCTCACCGCCTGACCCGTCGTTCCGCTGTCGCAAACGGCAGGCCGCCGCGGCGTGTTGCGACAGGGGAAGGCGGGGACGGGGGGATGCCGGGGCGCAACCGGATGCAACGTTGCGCGGCGTAGCGTGCCGGCATCCGATCCGCGGCGACGTCGCCGCATCCATGTCCGTCGAAGGAGACAGCATGACCATCGTCGAAGAGGGCGTTTCGAGCGTCTACGCCGCACCCGGCCAGCGGGGCGCGGTGGCGGAGTACCGGGCGCGCTACGGCCACTACATCGGCGGCGAGTTCGTCGAGCCGGTGAAGGGCCAGTACTTCGAGAACATCACCCCCGTCACCGGCAAGCCGTTCTGCGAGGTCGGCCGCGGCACCGTGGAGGACATCGACCGCGCGGTCGACGTCGCGTGGAAGGCGTTCGCGTCGTGGAAGAAGACCACGCCCGCCGAGCGCGCCGTCATCCTCAACAAGATCGCCGACCGCATCGAGGAGAACCTCGAGAAGATCGCCGTCGCCGAGACGTGGGAGAACGGCAAGCCGGTGCGCGAGACGCTCGCCGCCGACATCCCGCTCGCCGTCGACCACTTCCGCTACTTCGCAGGTGTGCTCCGGGCTCAGGAGGGCTCGCTCAGCCAGATCGACGAGGACACCGTCGCCTACCACTTCCATGAGCCCCTCGGTGTGGTCGGCCAGATCATCCCGTGGAACTTCCCGATCCTCATGGCCACGTGGAAGCTCGCTCCCGCCCTCGCCGCGGGCAACTGCGTCGTGCTCAAGCCCGCCGAGCAGACCCCGGCATCCATCCTGTTCCTGTTCGAGATCATCGGCGACCTGCTTCCGGCGGGCGTCGTCAACATCGTGAACGGCTTCGGGATCGAGGCGGGCGCGCCGCTCGCGCAGCACATGCGCATCCGCAAGGTCGCCTTCACCGGTGAGACCACGACCGGCCGGCTCATCATGCAGTACGCATCGCAGAACCTCATCCCCGTCACGCTCGAGCTCGGCGGCAAGAGCGCGAACGTCTTCTTCGACGACGTGGCGCGCGACCGCGACGCGTACTACGACAAGGCGCTCGAGGGCTTCACGTTCTTCGCGCTGAACCAGGGCGAGGTGTGCACGTGCCCGTCACGCGCTCTCATCCAGCGGTCGATCTACGACCAGTTCCTGGGCGACGGCCTCGACCGGGTCTCGAAGATCGTGCAGGGCAACCCGCTCGACCCGGCGACCATGATCGGTGCGCAGGCCTCCAACGACCAGCTGGAGAAGATCCTCAGCTACATCGACATCGGAAAGCAGGGCGGCGCCAAGCTGCTGGCCGGCGGTGAGCGGGTCGACCTCGGCGGCGACCTGAGCGGCGGATACTACGTCGCGCCGACGGTGTTCGAGGGCACGAACGACATGCGGATCTTCCAGGAGGAGATCTTCGGCCCGGTCGTCTCGGTGACGAGCTTCGACGACTTCGGCGACGCGATCGACATCGCCAACGACACCCTCTACGGTCTCGGTGCAGGCGTCTGGAGCCGCTCGGCTGACACCATGTACCGGGCGGGACGTGCGATCGAGGCCGGCCGTGTGTGGACGAACACGTACCACCAGTACCCCGCCCACGCGGCCTTCGGCGGGTACAAGCAGTCGGGCATCGGACGCGAGAACCACCTGAAGATGCTCGACCACTACCAGCAGACAAAGAACCTCCTCGTGTCGTACGCCGAAGGCGCGATGGGCTTCTTCTGAGCCGTCACCCCATGACCGACACCACCTACAGCAGGGTCGCCGTCTCGGACGAGGCGGCGGCCCTGCTGCGCACCCTCACCGCGCAGCACGGTCCGCTGATGTTCCATCAGTCGGGCGGATGCTGCGACGGCAGCAGCCCCATGTGCTACCCCGTGGGCATGTTCCTCACCGGCGCGGGCGACGTGAAACTCGGCGAGATCGACGCGGGCCTCGACGATCCGATCGAGGTGTACATGTCGGCATCCCAGTTCGAGTACTGGAAGTACACGCACCTCACGATCGACGTCGTTCCGGGACGCGGGGCGGGGTTCTCGGTCGAGGGGCCGACGGGGATGCGGTTCCTCATCCGGTCCCGGATGCTGACCGACGAGGAGCTCGCCGCCTTCGGGCTCGCCTGAACGCCCGACCACGACCGTTCACCCGGACGACACCTTCCGGTCACGCCCGCTTGTTTGGATCGCGGGGTGTCCTCCCCGATCGTGACCGTCATCCTGCCGGCGAAAGACGCCGGCCCGTACATCGGCACGACCGTCACGACCCTCGGACGCCAGTTCGAGGACCCGGGTCGCCTGCGCCTCGTGGTCATCGACGACGGCTCGACGGACGACACCCGCGCGCAGGTGCAGCACTTCGCGCGCGACATGCCCCACGTCGAGATCATCTCGAACGCGCAGCCCGTCGGCCTCGCTGCGGCGCGCAACCAGGGACTGGACCTCGTCGACACCGACTTCTTCTGTTTCGTCGACGGCGACGACTGGATGCACCCCGAGCGCCTCGAGAGCCTCGTCGGCTCGATGCGCCGGCTGGAATGCGACTTCGTCCGCACCGACCACGTCACCGACACCGACGGTCGCCGCCGGCTCATGCGCGCACCGCACGGGCGCCGCGGACGGGTCGTGTCGCCGCGCGACGCGATCATGCCGGCCGACGAGACGACGATGGTCGACTACCCCTATGCCTGGGCGGGCATGTTCCACCGGCGCGTGCTGGACCAGGGTCTCGCGCACTTCGAGCCGGGCCTGTTCACGGCCGAGGACCGCCCGTGGATCTGGCGCCTGCACCTGCGCGCGGAATCGTTCGCGGTCGTGGACGCCCCCGCGATCCTGTACCGCCGCGGCGTCACCACCTCGCTCACGCAGGTGCTCGACCGGCGCCAGCTCGACTTCCTCCCCGCCTTCGCCGAGGCGATCCGCGTCGTCGAGGCCGACGACGAGGCCGACCGCTTCCTCCCCAAGATCGCGACGACGACGATGTCCGTGTGCGCCTACCACCTGTTCCGCGCCCGCGCGATGTCGACCGCCGACCGCACGGCGCTGCGCACCGGCATCCGTGACCTGCTGCGCGCCATCCCGGCCGAGCAGATCGACCCGGCGCTGTCGCGGCTGTCGGACCGCCGTCGCCGCATCCTTGCGCGCCTCGTGCGCGAGGTGCGCACCGCATGACGCAGATCTTCGTCCTCAACTCCGCGTACGGTCTCATGACCGCTGTCGCGGCGATGGATGCCGGGGCCATCCCGGCATCCCCGTCGGGACGCATCCTCGTCGCCGTGAACGCGGCCATCATCCCCGAAGCCGCCCCGGGCATCGGGGACGCCGCGCACCTGGCCACCCTCCGCGCGCGCTTCGACCGCGTCGTCGACCTGAACGCTCTGCTCGCCCCGGAGCGCCCGCCGCACTGGCGCGTGACCGCGAACGCGGCTCCCATACTCGAGCGCCTGCTGCGCCAGGCGTGGGGGATCGGCGACGCGGACGTCGAGCTGTTCCTGCAGAGCCCGCAGGTCGCGCCGTCGCGGGTGTTCATCGACGTGTTCGCCGGTGCCGACGTGTCGATCGTCGGAGACGGCCTCATGACGTACTCGCCGATCCGCAATCGCTGGCCGCACACCGTCGTGAGCCGGGTCACCGCCGTCGTCTACGCCGACACCGTGCCGGGCGTCGAGCCGCTGCTGTTCCCCGTTGCCGCTCGAGTGCCCGTGCCACCCGCAGCCCTCCGCGCGATCGTCGACGAGGTCGCCGCCGCGACGGACGCCCCCGAGATCGATGCGCTCGTGCAGCTCGATCGCCCGGCCCTGGTGCTCGGGCAGTACCTCTCGGCGCTGAAGCTCATCTCGGCCGACGAGGAGCTGCGGATGCAGTGCGACATGATCGACCGTGCGCTCGAGTGGCGCCCGGGCTCGATCGTGTTCAAGCCGCATCCGTCGTCGGCCCCCGCCCTCATCGACGACCTCGCGGCGCACGCCGCCGCGCGCGGGGTGGGCCTCACCGTCTTCCGCGGCGGCACCCCCGCCGAGGTCCTCGCCGTGCGGCTGCCGTTCGTCGGCGCGGTCGCCGGCTTCTCGACGGCCCTGCCCACGCTGCAGGCGCTGACCGGCCTGCCCATCGGCGCCGTCGGCACCGATCTGCTGCTGCAGCGACTCACCCCGTTCGAGAACGGCAACCGCATCCCGGTCACGATCATCGACGCGCTCACCCGTCCGGACTCGCCCTACCCGGGAGAGCGGATGCAGCTGCTCGTCGATGCCGTCGGGTACGCCATGCAGCCGGTCATCGCCGCGCACCTGCGGCCGCGCGCCGAGGAGTTCCTCGCGTCGGCGCCCGCCGCCGAGCGCTCCCGGTATTTCGCCCGCACGCGCCTGACCTCGCTCGCGCTCCCCGGCGGCGGCACGCCCGGCCTGTTCTCGCGTGCGCTCGGCCAGCGCGACGGCGCGAGTCGCATCACAGAGGTGCAGCTCGCGCTCCGCGGCGCGCGGCGCCGGGGGAAGCGGGCCTGGAAGGCCCTGCGAGGAGGATGACGTGACGCCGAGCACCGCCCAGACGATCGCGATCATCCCCGCTCGCGGCGGGTCGAAAGGCGTGCCGGGCAAGAACGTCGCTCGCGTCGGCGGCATCCCGCTCGTCGCGCGCGCCGTCCGTGCCGCGCTGACCTCCGGCGCGATCGACCTCGTCGTCGTCTCGACCGACGACGCCGCAATCGCCGACGCCGCGCGCGCCGCCGGGGCGCGCGTCGTCGACCGCCCCGCCGACATCTCCGGCGACCAGGCCAGCTCCGAGAGCGCGCTGCTGCACGCCCTCGACACCCTCGCGGCCGAGGGGATCACCCCCCGGGTGACGGCGTTCCTGCAGGCGACGAGCCCCTTCATCCCCGCCGCCGCCCTCGGTGAGGCGGTGGCGCTCGTGCGGGGCGGTCGCGCCGACAGCGTGTTCTCGGCGCGGGAGAGCTACGAGTTCGTCTGGCGGAGGGATGCCGCCGGGGCGGCATCCGCTCTCGGTCACGACGCCGCACACCGACCGCGCCGGCAGGACCGCGACCCGCACTACGTCGAGACGGGCGCGTTCTACGTCTTCACGACCGACGGGTTCCGGGAGGCCCGGCACCGCTTCTTCGGCCGGACCGGGATCGTCGAGGTCCCCGAGGAGTCCGCGATCGAGATCGACGACCCGGCGCACCTGCGCACCGCGCAGACCCTCGCGCACCTGCTCGAGCCCGCCGAACCCCTCGCCGCGCGGGTCGTCGTGACCGACTTCGACGGCGTCCACACCGACGACTCCGCCTGGGTGGATGCCGCCGGCACCGAGCACGTGCGCGTCAGCCGCTCCGACGGCATGGGGGTCGCGCTGCTCCGGCGAGCCGGGGTGCCGGTTCTGATCCTGTCGACCGAGCAGAACGCGGTCGTCCGCGCCCGCGCCGAGAAGCTGCAGGTCGAGGTGATCCACGGCGTCGACGACAAGGCGACCGTGCTGCGACAGTGGGCGACCGACCGCGGCATCGACCTCGCCGAGACGGCCTACCTCGGCAACGACGTCAACGACCTGCCGGCGATGGCTCTCGTCGGCTGGCCCGTCGCCGTCGCCGACGCCCGGCCCGACGTCGTCGCCGCCGCGCGCGTCGTGCTGACGCGCCCCGGCGGCGCCGGAGCGGTGCGCGAACTGGCCGACCGCGTCCTCGCCGCACGCTGACGCACCCACCCGACAGCCAGTCGTCTGATCCTCGCCACCCGGGATTCATCCGTCATTCACGGTCGGAACCGACGCTGAGGGGAGTAACGACGAAAGGACTCGCCATGACGGTGACCATCGGAAACCACGTACTCGGCGGCGGACACCCCGTGTACGTCATCGCCGAGATCGGCCTCAACCACAATGGCGACGTCGAGCTCGCCAAGCGTCTGATCGACGTCGCCGCCGACGCCGGCGCGAACGCGGTCAAGTTCCAGAAGCGCACCCCCGAGATCGCGACGCCCGCACACATGCGCGACACGCTCCGCGAGACCCCGTGGGGCACGATGACCTACCTCGAGTACCGCTACCGCGTCGAGTTCGACCGCGACCAGTACATCGAGATCGGCGACCACGCCACGATGCGCGGCCTCGACTGGTTCGCCTCGCCGTGGGACGTCCCGAGCGTCGAGTTCCTCGAAGACCTCGGCGTCATCGCCCACAAGGTCGCCTCGGCGAGCCTCACCGACATCGAGCTGCTCGAGGCGCTGCGCGCCACCGGCAAGCCGGTCATCCTCTCGACGGGCATGTCCACGATCGAGCAGATCGACCGCGCGCTCGAGGTGCTCGGCACCGACCGCACGGTGCTCATGCACGCGACGTCGACCTACCCGATGGAGCCCGAGGAGGCGAACATCAAGATGATCGCCTCGCTCCGCGACCGCTACGCCGGCATCCCCGTCGGATACTCCGGCCATGAGCGCGGCCTGCAGATCTCCCTCGCCGCCGTCGCCCTCGGCGCGGTCGCCGTCGAGCGCCACATCACCCTCGACCGCACCATGTGGGGCTCCGACCACGCCGCCTCGCTCGAGCCGACCGGTCTCGAGCACCTCGTCCGCGACATCCGCGTCATCGAGACGGCTCTCGGCGACGGGGTGAAGCGCATCTACGAGGGTGAGCTCGCCCCCATGGCGAAGCTGCGCCGCGTCCCGGCATGACCATGCGCGGTAACCGTCCGGGACGCCTGCGCGTCGTCGCGATCGCCGACGCCGACTCCTTCGTGAAGTGGTCGGCGGCGCTCATCGACTCCGCGCCGTCGGTGGACCCCCACCTGCTGCTCGTGAAGACGCCGCTCACGGTGAGCGTGGCGCAGGAGCATGCGGCGTTGGCGGGCACCGGCATCCGTCCCGAGGCGGTCACCCGCCTGGGCTGCGACGACATCGCGGCCTGGCTCGCGAAGGACCGGCCCGTCGTCGTCGTCATCGGCGGCCGCGGCCCGTTCGTGCGGCTCGTGATGCGGCAGATCGACCGCGTCGCGCCGCGGCCCGTCGTGGTGTCGGGGCTGCCCGGCATCTCGATCCCCGCCCAGCGCGGCGCCGCGATGTATCGCAAGCACTGCGATCTCATGATCGTGCACTCGCAGCGCGAGCGACGGGCGTTCCGGCACCTGGCCCAGCGCCTTGGCCTCGAGCTGCGCCTGGGGCTCGCGACCCTGCCGTTCGCGCGTCCGGCGCGTCCGTCCGGGGGCGGCACCGACCTCGTCTTCGCGGCGCAGGCGATCGTCCCGCGCGAGCCCGCCGACCGGGTCGCCATCGCGGGCATCCTGCGGGCCGCGGCCATGGCCGACCCGTCGCGGCGTGTCGTCGTGAAGCTGCGCTCCCGCCCCGAGCTCGGCGAGACCGAGACGCACTACGAGCGCACCGAGCTGACCGAACTGCTGCGGGACCGGCCCGACAACCTCGTCTTCTCGCACGAGCCGATGGCGCAGGCGCTCGCGAACGCCGAGGGGCTCGTCACGGTCAGCTCGACGGCGGCGATCGAGGCCATGGCGATGGGCGTCCCCGTCATCGCCCTCGACACGTTCGGCGTCTCGAAGACGCACCTCAACACCGTGTTCAACGGCAGCGGCGTGCTGGGCAGTGCCGAGGACGTGATCGCCCGCCGGTTCCGGCACCCGAACGCGCAGTGGCTCGCCGACAACTACTTCCACGCCCCCGAGCAGTCGACCTGGTGGTCCGACGTCGAGCAGCTCGTCTCGCTGCGCCGGCGCGGCCTGCTGCCGCCGCGGTTCGTCCCGACGGCCCGCGGGGGCGCGCTGCACGAGGCGTGGCAGCGCAAGGCCGTGCTCGGCCGCGAGGACCGCTCGCTCACGGGGGCCGTCGCGCTCGCCGTCGGCGCACCGCTCGTCTGGGGCATCCTCACCGCGCGCAGGGTGCTCGGCCGTCGCGGCGCGGGCAGCTGGTTCGACGACCAGACCGACATCACCGTCACCCCGGCCCGGTACCAGGACCCGATCGTCCGGCCCCGCCGCGCCGCGCTCGTCGCGATCGACTGACGGGGCGCCGGGGCTTCCCCTGTCGCAACACGCCGCGCGCGGCTGCCATTCGTGACAGGGGAAGTGGGATGCCGCTGCGCCGGGGGGCTTCCCCTGTCGCAACACGCCGCGTGCGGCCGCCGTTCGTGACAGGGGAGGAGAACGCCGCGCGTCAGCGGCGCCCGGCGAGCATCGCGGCGGCGGCCGCGGTCTCGTCGCGCAGCGCGTCCGCGAGGGCGGCGACCGCCGGGATCCGCAGCGACTCGGGCCGCACGATCATCCAGTACGGCAGCCGCTCGTCGAACTGATCGGGCAGCAGGCGCACGAGGTCGTCGTGCCGGTCGGCGACGAAGCACGGCAGCAGCCCGATCCCCGCCCCCGCCCGGGTCGCCTCGACGTGCACGAAGACGTTCGTCGAGCTCAGTCCGTCGCGCATCTCGGGCACGAGGCGCCGCGGCAGATCGAGGGCGTCGACCTGGAGGATCGCGTCGACGAAGTAGACGAGCGGATGCCGCATGAGCTCGGCGGCGTCGCGCGGCATCCCCTCCCGTTCCAGATAGGCGCGCGAGGCGTACATCCCGAGCGTGTAGGCGCCGAGCTCGACGCCCTGCGCGCGCCGGGACTGCGGGGCGCCGACGACGACCTCGATGTCGAGGCCCGGACGGTGCGCGGCGGCCCGCCGGGTCGCGGTGACGATCTCGACGCTCAGGCGCGGGTGCTGCCGGCGCAGCCGCGCGACGGCGGGGGCGGCGATGAAGGCGCTGAACCCGTCCGTCGCCGACATGCGCACGACACCCGCGATCGGGTCGTGGTCCTCGCCGGCGCCGGAGAGCTGCGTCAGCGCGGACTCGATCCGTCCGGCGGTGTCGACCGCCTGGCGGCCGAGCGCCGTGAGCTCCCAGCCGCCGCCCGACTGCGCGACGAGGCGCCCGCCGACCGCGTCCTCGAGGGCCGCGATGCGACGCGCGACCGTCGTGTGATCGACGCCGAGGGCGTTCGCCGCCGTCGTGTAGCGACCCGACCGGGCGACGGCGAGCAGCACGAGCAGGTCATCGGCGCGGAGGCGACCACGGGCATCCATGTGTGCAATTCTGCACATGACGGGTGCAGGACTGGGCATTGATCTGTATCGCGCCCGCTCCGCAGACTATCGGGCGGACGCCACCGCGTCCCGCGTCAGAGCAGACCACCCCGGATGTCATCGACGACATCGATCGGAGAGACCATGTCAGCCCCCACCCGCGCCGCCGACCCCGCGGCATCCCCCACCCCGTCCGGCCTGCGCCGCGTCGTCGCCGCCTCGATGGCCGGCACCGTCGTCGAGTGGTACGAGTTCTTCCTCTACGCCACCGCCGCGAGCCTCGTGTTCGGCACCTACTTCTTCCCGCAGACCGGCTCGTCGCTCGACGGGATCATCGCCGCCTTCGTCACCTACGCCGTCGGCTTCATCGCGCGGCCGCTCGGCGGCGTCGTGTTCGGCCAGATCGGCGACCGCTTCGGTCGCAAGCCCACCCTGCAGGCGACGATCATCATCGTCGGCGTCGCGACCTTCCTGATGGGCTGCCTGCCCGGCTTCGTCGAGATCGGGTACTGGGCCCCCGCGCTGCTGGTCGCGCTGCGTTTCCTGCAGGGCTTCGCCGTCGGCGGCGAGTGGGGCGGCGCCGTGCTCCTCGTCGCCGAGCAGAGCCCGAACCGGTCGCGCGCGTTCTGGTCGAGCTGGCCGCAGGCCGCCGTTCCCGTCGGCAACCTGCTCGCGACGCTCGTGCTGCTCATCACCTCGTGGGTGCTGAGCTCCGAGGACTTCCTCGGCTGGGGATGGCGCATCGCCTTCTGGCTGTCGGCCGTCATCGTCCTCGTCGGCTTCTACATCCGCCGTCACGTCGAGGAGGCGCCGATCTTCCTCGAGGCCAAGGCGCAGGTCGAGGCCGAGAAGGCGGTCTCGTACGGCGTCGTCGAGGTGCTGCGTCGCTACCCGGTCGGCGTGCTGCAGGCCATGGGCGTGCGGTTCGCGGAGAACATCGTCTACTACATCGTCGTCAGCTTCTCGATCGTCTACCTGAAGACCGTCCACGAGTACGACACCAGCCAGCTGCTGCTCGCCCTGCTCATCGCGCACGTCGTGCACTTCCTCGTGATTCCGCAGGTGGGGCGCCTCGCCGACCGGTTCGGCCGCCGGCCCGTCGCCCTGACGGGCGCGACCCTCAGCGCGACGTGGGCGTTCTTCGCCTTCCCGCTGTTCGACACGCTCAACCCCGTGCTCATCGTGCTCGCCGTGACCGTCGGCCTGACGTTCCACGCGTTCCTGTACGCGCCGCAGCCGGCGATCATGGCCGAGCTGTTCCCGACCCGCATGCGCTACTCCGGCGTCTCGCTCGGCGCGCAGGTCACGGCGATCGCGGCCGGCTCGCTCGCCCCGATCCTCGCGACGCAGTGGCTGCGCGACTTCGGCTCGTGGACCCCGGTCTCGATCTACATCGCGATCGCCTGCCTCATCACCGGGACCACGATCGTCCTCATGCGCGAGACGAAGGGCGCCTCGCTGCAGGCGATCGACGAAGCGGATGCCGTCCGCACGGCCGAACTGCTCCGTGAGAAGGAGCGCGCATGACCGACCTCACCGGCCGGACCGCCCTGGTCACGGGTGGCGCGAGCGGCATCGGCGCGGCGTGCGCCTCGGCGCTCGCCGCCGCCGGTGCCCGGG
>NZ_JAMXSA010000063.1:0-15443 GCF_024124465.1 Microbacterium sp. CnD16-F | reverse complement strand
CGCACCGGACGACAGCTGCCGAACGCCGTCGGCGAGCGAGTAGCCGCCGTCGGCCGCGGTCGTCGCGCCGTCGGCGAGCTGCGCGGCACCGTCGGCGGCGCTCGTCGCGCCGTCGGCGAGCTGGGTCGCACCGTCGGCGGCCTTGCCGAGCTGCTCGTTCAGGGTGGTGAAGCCGAGGAACACGTTCTCGAGGTAGGTCGTGGTCAGCTGTTCGCCGAGGACGGATGCCGCGGTGCTCGTCACCTGGTTGGTGATGGCGTCGTCGACGATGCGCGCGTCGGGGGAGGGCGTCAGCTCGATCGTCGCGCGCTCGGGCGTGCCGCCGGGGGCGGTCGAGGTGGCGGCGGCCGAGAAGTTCTCCGGGATGGTGACGATCGCGTCGTACGTGCCGTCCTCGAGGCCCTCCGTCGCGTCGTCCTCGTTGGAGATCGTCCACGTCAGGTTGCTGTCGAGGTCGTCGGAGCCCTCGACGAGTCCGGCCGTCAGGAGGCGGCCGAGGGGTGTCAACTGCCCGTTCACCTCGACCGGCTCGTCGTTGTTGACGATGGCGGTGTTCATCGCGTCGAGCCGCTCGGTCGGGTTGTAGAGCGCCGCGACCAGGATGCCGCCGATCACGGCCGGCAGCAGGAGCACGCCGAGCAGCGTGAGCCACGAGACGGGCCGTCGGGTCTGTGCGCGTTCGAAGAGGAGAGTCATGAGGGGATCACCTGGGTGTCGGCGTCGGTCGTGCGGAGGGTGGGGGCGGTGAGGCGCAGGAGCTCGGGCCTCGGCCGGTAGGCGTCGCCCAGGAGGACCCGCGCCGCGTCGAGGTCGCGCGCCGAGGCGACGATCGTCAGCGCACCGGCCTTCGCGGCGACCGCGTTGGCGGCGTCGCGGAGGAGCGCGGCGGCCTGATCGCGGGATGCCCCGGTCAGGGTGTCGAGACCGGCGATCACGACGAAGCGCGTGCGCCCGGCGAGGGCGCTGCGCAGCTCGCTGAGGGGGGCGTCGGCGCCGGCGAGATCGGCGACCGAGACGTGGGCGCGGACCCACGGCGCGCGCCCGGGCAGCAGGTGCCCGGAGACCCGGAGGAGTCCGGCCGCCGGCTCGATGCGCCCGGCGACGGTCAGCAGGAACGCCCGCGAGACGTGCGGGTCGTCGGCGGTCACGAGGAGCGTGCCGCCGTCGTCGAGCCGGACGCTCGCGCCGGAGAACAGCACGAGGTCGGTGTCGGCGGTCTCGGCGCGGACCTCGAGGTCGTCGGCCGCCAGCGCGCCGCGGTAGTCCGGCTCGGGCCAGTCGGCGTGGCTGCGCTCGTGCTCGACCGCCTCGCCCTCGATGTCGACCTTGGGAAGCAGGCGTTCGAGCCAGCGCGGCATCCACCACGCCTTCTCGCCCAGCAGGGCCATGACGGCGGGGGTGAGGGTCATGCGCACGAGGAAGGCGTCGACGGCGATGCCGACGGCCAGCCCGAGGGCGATCGGTTTGATCGAGCTGTCGCCCTCGGGGACGAACGCCGCGAAGACGGCGAACATGATGACGGCCGCCGCGACGACGACGCGCGCCGACGCGGTGAAGCCGCTGCGGACGGCGGCGACGGCGGTCGCGCGGTCGGCACGGCCCCCGCGGGCGCGCACGGCGTGGACGAAGTCCTCCCGCATGCGCGAGACGAGGAAGACCTCGTAATCCATCGCCAGGCCGAAGAGCACGCCCATGAGGATGATCGGCATGAAGCTGATGACCGGGCCGGTGCGGGTGACGTGGAGGAGGTCGGCGAGCCAGCCCCACTCGAACACCGCGGCGACCGCGCCGAAGGCGGCGAGGATCGACAGCAGGTAGCCGAGGGTCGCCTTGAGCGGCACCCAGATCGACCGGAAGACGATCATCAGGAGGATGAAGGAGAGGCCGACGACGAAGATCCCGAAGGGCAGCAGGGCCGCACCCAGACGATCGGAGACGTCGATGCCGACGGCGGTGTAGCCGGTCACCTTGAGGTCGACGCCGTACTCCTTCTCCCACTCGTCGTGGTGAGACCGCAGTTCGCGCACGAGGTCGGCGGTCGCGGGATCGTCGGGAGCCGTCGTCGGCACGATCTGGATGAGGCCGGTGTCGGCGGTCTCGTTCGGGGTGGCCAGGGCGACGCGCTCGACGCCGGGGATCGCCTCGACCTCCTTCTTGAGGTCGTCCATCAGCCCGAGCGGATCGGTCGAGGTGACGATCGTGCCGGTCATGACGAGCGGGCCGTTCGACCCGGCGCCGAAGTATTCGGCGTTGAGATCGTAGGCCTGACGCGCCTGGCTCGACGGCGGCTGGACGCCCGCGTTGGGCAGGGCGAGGTGCAGGCTCGCCGAGGGGATCGCCATCACGCCGAGTCCGACGATGACGGCGACGGTCGCGATGATCGGATGCCGCGTCACGAGCATCACCCAGTGGTTGGGCGGCATGGCGGCCGGGGCCGCGGGCGCGGCATCCGTCGCCTCGGCCTCGGCCTCGGTCTCGTCGGCCTCCTTCTTGCGGCGTCGCGTCGGGATGCCGCGCTGCAGCATCCGTCCGCCCCAGCCGACCACGCGGCCCTTCGCGAACCCGAGGAGGGCCGGTGTCAGGCTGACGGCGACCGCGACGGCCACCGCCACGGCGACGGCGGCGGCGATGCCCATGGTCGACAGGAACGGGATGCCGGCGATGCTGAGGCCCACGAGGGCGATCATGACCGTCACGCCGGCGAACATGACCGCCGAGCCCGCGGTGCCCACGGCGCGGGCGGCGGACTCCTCGGGGTCCATGCCCGCGCGCACCTGATCCTGGTGGCGCGACACGATGAACAGGGCGTAGTCGATGCCCACCGCGAGCCCGAGCATCACGGCGAGCATGGGGGTGGTCGACGAGATCGTCGTGACGGCGGTCGAGAGGAAGATGAGGGCGATCGCGAGGGCGACGCCGATGAGCGCGCTGACGAGGGGGAACCAGGCGACGGCGAACGAGCGGAACGTCACGATGAGGACGAAGAGCGCGACGAGCACACCGATCACCTCGACGATCGAGAGGGCGGGGATCGACGCAGCGAACAGGTCTCCGCCGAGCGCCGACTGCGCCCCGGCGGGCAGCTGGTCGTGGAAGTCCGTCGCGGCCTTCTCGACCGCGGCGATCGTCGCGTCGGACACCTCGGTGGACTGACCGTCGAACTGCATCTGGACGAGCGCCGCGCGGGCGCCGTCGGAGACGAGGCCGTCGACCATCTCGTCGAACGGCGAGGTCGCCGAGGTGACGCCGTCGATGCCGCCGAGCGTCGTCACCAGGTCGTCGATCTCTCCCCGGAGCGGCTGGTCCTCGACGCTCTCGCCCTCGGGCGCGACGACGATGAGCTGCGCACTCGCGCCGCTGGCCTGCGGGAACGTGCGGTTCAGCAGCTCGAGACCCTGCTGCGCCTCGGTGCCCGGGATCGTGAAGGAGTTGTCGGTGCTCTTGGCGAAGAGGGCGACGCCGCCGCCGACGATCCCGAGCAGGACGATCCACGCGATGAGCACGCGCCACGAGTGGCGGTAGGCCCATCGGCCGAGGGTGAAGAGGATGGTGGACACGGGCGCTCCTGGTCAGAGTCGGACGGCTTCGATACAGCGCTGTATCCGATACACATGTGTAGCGTAGACCCGCATGCCGGTGCCGAGCCTGAGGGGTGGGTGTGAGATGACGCGAAGCCGAGAGAACACGCGAGCGCGCCTGCTCGAGGCGGCGCACGAGGTGTTTGCCGAGGTCGGACTGGATGCGGCATCCGTCGAGGCGATCTGCGAGCGCGCGGGGTTCACCCGCGGCGCGTTCTACTCGAACTTCGAGTCCAAGGACGAACTCTTCCTCGCCCTCATCACGCGGCTCTCCGAGGACAAGCTCGACGAGGTGTCGGTGCGCGTCCGGCGGCTCTCCGGCACCGACAGTCCGCTCGATCTCGTCCGGCAGATCGCCGACATGTCGCTTGCGGAACGCATGGAGCCGCAGCTGCTCAGCGAGGTGCGGACGCAGGCGCTCCGCGACCCGCGACTGGCGGAGGCGTTCCTGGCGTGGCGGGCGCAGATGCTGGGCCGCATCGAGACGATCGTCCGCGACGTGAGCGAGCGCCACGGACTGCCGCTGCGGATGCCGGTGGCCGACGCGGCGTCGCTGCTGCTGGACGTGTCGGAGCAGTGCAGCGTGCAGGCGGCCCTCGAGCGGCTGTCGGAGCGCCAGGCGAACCGGGCGATGCAGTCGCGCCTCGAGCAGCTCGTGCCGCTGCTGGTCGGCGAGGCCTGACGCCTACTCGGCGAGGATCGCGTGGCAGCGCTCGAGGCGAGCGAGCCACCAGTCCCGCCGCTCGGGCTCTGCGGCGTGGGCGTCGAGCAGTGCGGCGTCGGGGGTGACGCGACCGACCGGCAGCGCGCCGGACCGCGGCCGCAGCGGCTCCGCCGCGACGTCGGCGGCGAGCAGCGACGCCGTGCCGAGCCCGCAGTCGAACGTGAGGTCGGGCAGGGCCGCGGCGAGGGCTGTGCCCATCGCCAGGCCCACCGAGGTGTCGAGGGCGCTCGAGACGACGGCCGGAAGCCCCGCCTCGGCGACGATCTCGAGCGCACGACGCACGCCGCCGAGGGGCTGCACCTTGATCACGAGGAGGTCCGCCGCGCCCGCGCGGGCGACGGCGACCGGGTCGTCCGCCTTGCGCACGCTCTCGTCGGCGGCGATCGGGATGTCCATCCAGCGGATGCGGGTGCGCAGCTCGGCGAGCTCGGGCACCGTCGCGCACGGCTGCTCGACGTACTCGAGGTCGAAGCCGGCGAGGGCGTGCACGGCGTGCTCGGCCTCGTCGACGTTCCACGCGCCGTTGGCGTCGATGCGGATGCGGCCCTCGGGTCCCATCGCGGCGCGCACCTCCCGCACGCGCGCCACGTCGTCGGCGAGGGTCTGCCCGGGCTCGGCGACCTTGACCTTCGCGGTGCGGCATCCGTCGAACCGGGCGAGCACCTCGGGGACGGATGCCGCGGCCACCGCCGGCACCGTCGCGTTCACCGGGACCGTGTCGCGCACCGCCGCGGGCGTGCGCTCCCAGCCGTACTCGATCGCGGCCTCGAGCCACGCCGCCGACTCGCGGTCGTCGTACTCGACGAAGGGCGAGAACTCGGCCCACCCCTCCGGTCCCTCGAGCAGCAGCGCCTCGCGGACGTCGATGCCGCGGAAGCGGGTGTGGAGCGGGAGGGCGACCACCCGCGCGCTCGCGCGCAGGTCGGCCAGCGGAGGCAGGTGCATGCCCCCATCCTGGCCCTCGTCGCGGTCGTGACGCCCGTGGTCGGCGGGCGGGTCCGCGATGCCGCGCCGGAAGTAGACTCGCGCGGGTGAGCAGCCCCCTCGCCCCCCGTCACCCGCTCGACGTCGAGTCCGTCCCGCGCCCCGCCCGGGCGCAGGCGCTGCTGGACGCGCTCGCCGAGCGGGTCGTGATCGCCGACGGCGCGATGGGCACGATGCTGCAGCGGCACGACCCGACGCTCGAGGACTACCGGCAGCTCGAGGGGTGCAACGAGATCCTCAACGTCTCGCGCCCCGACATGATCGCCGCCATCCACGACGAGTACCTCGCCACCGGGATCGACGCCATCGAGACCAACACGTTCGGGGCGAACTGGTCGAACCTGTCGGACTACGGCATCGACGACCGCATCCACGAGCTCGCCGCCGCCGGGGCGCGCATCGCGCGGGAACGCGTCGACGCCGCCGAGGCGCGCGACGGCCGCCTCCGCTGGGTGCTCGGATCCCTGGGCCCCGGCACGAAGCTCCCGAGCCTCGGTCACACGACCTACGACCACCTCAAGCAGACCTTCGCGCTGCAGGCGGAGGGCCTCATCGACGGGGGCGCCGACGCGCTGCTGATCGAGACGTCGCAGGACCTCCTGCAGACCAAGGCCGCCGTCAACGGCTGCAAGCAGGCGATCGTGAGTCGCGGCATCCGTCTGCCGATCCTCGTCGAGGTGACGGTCGAGACGACCGGCACGATGCTCATGGGGTCGGAGATCGGTGCGGCGCTCACGGCGCTCGAGCCCCTCGGTGTCGACGCGATCGGTCTCAACTGCGCGACCGGCCCCACCGAGATGAGCGAGCACCTGCGGCACCTGTCGAAGCACGCGACGGTGCCGGTCGTGTGCATGCCGAACGCCGGACTCCCGGTGCTGACCGCCGACGGGGCGCACTACCCGCTCACCCCGGACGAGCTCGCGACGGCCCACGAGCAGTTCGTCCGCGAGTTCGGGCTGGGACTGGTCGGCGGATGCTGCGGCACGACCCCCGAGCACATGGCCGCCGTCGTCGAGCGCCTGCGCCCGGTCGCCACGCCCGCACCGCGGTCGCCCGTGACCGAGCCGGGGGTCGCGTCGCTGTACCAGCACGTGCCGTTCGACCAGGACACCGCCTACCTCGCGATCGGGGAGCGCACGAACGCGAACGGGTCGAAGGCCTTCCGCGAGGCGATGCTCGAGGGGCGGTGGGACGACTGCGTCGAGATCGCGCGGAACCAGATCCGCGTCGGCGCGCACCTGCTCGACGTCTGCGTCGACTACGTCGGTCGCGACGGGGTCGCGGACGTGCGCGAGATCGTGTCGCGGTTCGCCTCGGCATCCACTCTTCCGCTCGTCATCGACTCCACCGAGCCCGCTGTCCTGCAGGCGGGTCTCGAACTGATCGGCGGGCGTCCGGTCGTGAACTCGGTGAACTACGAGGACGGCGACGGGCCCACCAGCCGGTTCGGGCGGATCATGCCGCTCGTGAAGGAGCACGGTAGCGCGGTCATCGCCCTCACGATCGACGAGCAGGGGCAGGCGCGCACCGCCGTCGACAAGCTGCGCATCGCGTCGCGGCTCGTCGACGAGCTGGTCGGCGAGTGGGGGATGCGGGTCTCGGACATCGTCGTGGACTGTCTCACCTTCCCGATCGCGACCGGTCAGGAGGAGACGCGGCGCGACGCGATCGAGACGATCGAGGCGATCCGCGGACTCGTCGAGAAGTACCCGGGCATCAACACGACCCTCGGCGTCTCGAACGTGTCGTTCGGGCTCAACCCGGCGGCGCGGTCGGTGCTCAACTCGGTCTTCCTGCACGAGGCGACGCAGGCGGGTCTCACGTCGGCGATCGTCGATGCGGCCAAGATCGTCCCGCTCGCCTCGATCCCCGAGGAGCAGCGGAAAGTCGCGCTCGACCTCGTGTGGGACCGGCGCGAGACGGATGCCGAGGGGAACGTCACCTACGATCCGCTCGCCGTCATGCTCGACATGTTCGCCGGGGTCGACACCACCGCCCTGCGCGACCAGCGCGCCGCCGAGCTCGCCGCCCTGCCCGTGGGGGAGCGGCTCGAGCGTCGCATCATCGACGGAGAGCTGAAGGGCCTCGAGGCCGACCTCGACCTCGCGCGCGAGGGCGGCATCGCCCCGCTCGAGATCATCAACGACCACCTGCTCGAGGGAATGAAGGTCGTCGGCGAGCGGTTCGGCGCCGGCCAGATGCAGCTGCCGTTCGTCCTGCAGTCCGCCGAGGTGATGAAGACCGCCGTCGCGCTGCTCGAACCCCACATGGAGCGCACCGACGCCTCGGGCAAGGGCACGATCGTGCTCGCGACCGTCCGCGGCGACGTGCACGACATCGGCAAGAACCTCGTCGACATCATCCTGACCAACAACGGCTACACCGTCGTGAACCTCGGCATCAAGCAGCCCATCGCCGACATCATCGCCGCCGCCGAGGAGCACGACGCCGACGTCATCGGCATGAGCGGCCTGCTCGTGAAGTCCACGGTCGTCATGAAGGAGAACCTCGAGGAGCTCGCCTCGCGCGGGCTCGCCGGCCGCTGGCCCGTGATCCTCGGCGGCGCGGCGCTGACCCGCGCCTACGTCGAGGACGACCTCGCCGGGATCTTCCCGGGCGAGGTCCGCTACGCGAAGGACGCCTTCGAGGGCCTCGCGCTCATGGAGCCCCTCGTGAAGATCGCCCGCGGGGCGGACCCGGCATCCGTCGGCCTCCCGCCGCTGAAGAAGCGCATCCACTCCGCGGGGTCGAAGCTCACCCTGACCGAGCCCGAGGCGATGCCCGGGCGGTCGGACGTGGCATCCGACAACCCCGTCCCGGCCCCGCCGTTCTGGGGCACCCGGATCGTGCGCGGTGTCGCGCTCGCCGACTATGCCGCCTTCCTCGACGAACGCGCGACGTTCATGGGGCAGTGGGGGCTGAAGCCCGGGCGCGGCGACGACGGCCTCACGTACGAGCAGCTCGTCGAGACCGAGGGGCGGCCGCGGCTGCGGTACTGGCTCGACCGCATCCTCGCCGAGGGCATGCTCGACGCGTCCGTCGCCTACGGCTACTTCCCCGTCGTCAGCGGGGGCGACGACGTCGTCGTGCTGCACCACGGCGCGGATGCCGCCGGTCGCCTCGGCGTGCCGGGGCTGCTCGCCCCCGACGGTGGTTCTGGGGGCGAGGTCGGCACCGAGCGGCTGCGGTTCTCGTTCCCGCGCCAGCGGCGCGACCGGCACCTCTGCCTCGCGGACTTCGTGCGCTCCCGCGAGTCGGGGCAGGTCGACGTGCTGCCCGTGCAGCTCGTGACGGCGGGAGCCCGGATCGATCAGGTCACCGCGAAGCTCTTCGCCGAGGACCGGTACCGCGACTACTACGAGCTCAACGGGCTCGTGATGCAGCTGACCGAGGCGCTCGCCGAGTTCTGGCACGCCCGCATCCGTGCCGAGCTCGGCTTCGCCGGCGAGGATCCCGCCGACACGGCCGGGCTGTTCAAGCTCGAGTACCGCGGCGCGCGCTTCTCGCTGGGGTACCCGGCGTGCCCCGACATGGAGGACCGGCGCAAGGTCGTCGAGCTCTTGCGTCCCGAGCGGATGGGGGTCGAGCTCAGCGAGGAACTGCAGCTGCATCCCGAGCAGTCGACGGATGCCTTCGTGTTCCACCACCCCGAGGCGAAGTACTTCTCGGTCTGACGGGCGCCCGGTGAGCGGGCCTCACAGGCGCGTGTAGCGGGCGCGGAAGAAGGCGTAGACGCCGTACGCGATCCAGCCGGCGCCCACGAGGACGAGCAGGATTTTGCCGGCGGGGAGGTCGGCGATCGTGCGCAGGGCTCCGTCGAGTCCACTGGACTTCTCGGGGTCGTTGGTCGCCGCGGCGAAGAGGAACAGGACGCCGACACCCGCCATCGCGACGCCGCGGGCGATGTAGCCGACGGTGCCGAGGATCCGCACGCCGCGGCCCGCGGTCCCGCCCGGCATGCTCAGGTCGCGCTCGAAGCGTCGCGTGACGCCCTTGACCACGAGGTACCCCGCGATGGCGATCAGCACGATCCCGATGGCGACGACGAGGAACACACCGCCGGGCGTCGAGAGCAGGCCCGCGGTGAGCGAGGTCGTCGAGCCCGACGAGCTCGACGACCCGCCCACGGCGAACGTGCCCGCCGTGACGGCGAGGGCGAGGTAGACGAGCCCCTTCGCGCCGTTCTTGACGATGTGCACGGCGCGGTCCTTGCCGGAGTCGGCGCTGCGGTCGAGGACGGCGCTCAGCAGATGCCACAGCCCGAGGGCGGCCAGCCCGATCGTCACGGCCCACAGCAGGAAGATGCCACCGGGGGCTGCGGCGAGCTGCGCGAGGGCGCCCGACTGGTCGGCCTCCTGTCCGCCGGCGCCGCCGAGGGCGATCGAGATGGCGATCACGCCGATGAGGATGTGGACGATCCCGCTCGCGGCGAAGCCTGCCCGGGCGAGGACGTGGACCGCCCGGCTGTTCTTGGCGTCGTGGGCCGCGCTCTTGGCTGTCGAGGTCATGGCGTCAGCCTAGGGACCGCGACCGCCGGCCACGCAGGGGTTGCGCTCCGCTGTACAGTGACGCCGGGAGGGCGGATGACACCGACACTGCACGACGTCGCACGGGTGGCCGGCGTGTCGATCAAGACGGTGTCGAACGTCATCAACGCGCATCCGCACGTCCGCCCCGCGACGCGGGAGAAGGTGCAGCGGGCGATCGCGGAGCTCGGGTACACCCCCAACCTGACCGCCCGGAGCCTCCGCAGCGGACGGACGGGCGTGATCGCCCTCGCCGTGCCGGATCTCTCGTTCAGCTACTTCGCCGAGCTCGCGGGGATGGTCATCGCCCGCGCCGAGGAGCGCGGCGTCGTCGTGCTCGTCGAGCAGACCGGCGGGGAGCGCGACCGGGAACGCGAGCTGCTGCGCATTCCCCGGCTCGGGCTGACGGACGGCCTCATCCTCAGTCCGCTGGGGTTGGAGGCATCCGACCTCGCCGACCGCCCGCGGACGTACCCGACGGTGCTGCTCGGCGAACGGGTCTACGAGGCGCCCGTCGACCACGTGACCATGCAGAACGTCGACGCGGCGCAGGCGGCGACGGCGCATCTTCTGGCCGCGGGCCGTCAGCGCATCGCCGTGCTCGGCGCGCACGACGACGACGGCGCGGCAGGGCTGCGCCTGCGGGGCCACCGCGCGGCTCTGGCCGACGCGGGTGTCGCGCACGATCCGGACCTGATCGTCGCGACGCGGTTCTGGGACCGGGCGGGCGGCGCCGACGCCGTCCGCGACCTGCTCGCGCGCGGCGTGGACTTCGACGCGGTGTTCGGGCTGAACGACACCCTTGCGCTCGGCGCGATCCGCGCGCTGCAGGAGGCGGGGCGACGCGTGCCCGACGAGGTGGCCGTCGTCGGGTTCGACGACCTCGACGAGGCGGCGTACGCGATCCCGTCGCTCACGACGATCGACCCCGGTCGGCGGTGGATCGCGCAGACCGCGGTCGACACGCTGCTGGACCGGGTGGGGGATGCCGCCGGCGAAGCGCGCGTGGTGTCGGCACCCTTCGAGCTGCGCGTGCGGGAGTCCGCGCCGGCGCGCTGACGCTCGACCGAGACCTTGACGACCGGCATCCGCGCGGTCATCATGAATTACAACGTTTACCGGTCTGACCAAGAAAGCCCTACATGACCTCTGCACGCCTCATCGTCGACGCCGCAGCCCCCATCGGGGAGGTCCGCCGCAAGATCTTCGGCGGCTTCGTCGAGCACCTCGGCCGGCACATCTACGACGGCATCTTCGAGCCGGGTCATGAGACGGCGGATGCCGAGGGGTTCCGCACCGACGTCATCGACCTCGTCAAGGAGCTCGGGGTCGACACGATCCGCTACCCGGGCGGCAACTTCGTGTCGGGCTTCCGCTGGGAGGACTCGGTCGGTCCCGTCGCCGAGCGCCCGCGCCGCCTCGACCTGGCCTGGCACTCGACCGAGACGAACGAGGTCGGTCTGCACGAGTTCTCGTCGTGGCTCGACAAGGTCGGCAGCGACCTGATGATGGCGGTCAACCTCGGCACGCGCGGCACGCTCGAGGCGATCGACCTGCTCGAGTACTGCAACATCCGCTCGGGGACGGCTCTCAGCGACCGTCGCGTCGCGAACGGCGCGACCGAGCCTTTCGACGTGCGCATGTGGTGCCTCGGCAACGAGATGGACGGCCCCTGGCAGCTGGGTCACCGCTCGGCGGAGGACTACGGCAAGCTCGCGTCCCGCACCGCGAAGGGGATGCGGCAGCTCGACCCGTCGATCCAGCTCGTCGTCTGCGGCTCGTCGGGTGCGACGATGCCGACGTTCGGCGAATGGGAGCGGGTCGTCCTCACCCACACGTACGACGACGTCGACCTGATCTCGTGCCACGCGTACTACGAGGAGAAGGACGGCGACATCGGCAGCTTCCTCGCCTCGGCGGTCGACATGGACCGCTTCATCGAGACGGTCGTCGCGACCGCCGACCACGTCGCGGCCGTCAAGCGGTCGTCGAAGAAGATCGACATCTCGTTCGACGAGTGGAACGTCTGGTATCTCTCGCGGTGGGAGAACGTCGAGAAGATCGACGGCATCGACAACTGGCCGGTCGCGCCGCGCCTGCTCGAGGACGTCTACTCGGTGGTGGATGCCGTGGTGTTCGGCAGCCTCATGATCTCGCTGCTCAAGCACGCCGACCGCGTCGCGAGCGCGTCGCTCGCGCAGCTCGTGAACGTCATCGCGCCGATCATGACCGAGCCGGGCGGACCGGCGTGGCGCCAGACGACGTTCTTCCCGTTCTCGCTCACGTCGCGCCTCGCGCAGGGCGAGGCGATGCGGGTGCTCGTCGACGCGCCGTCGTACGAGACCGCCGTGTTCGGCGAGGTGCCGCTCGTCGACGCCGTCGCCACGCACGACGACGCCACGGGGCGGAGCGCCGTGTTCCTCGTCAACCGCAGCACGACCGAGTCGATCGAGGTCACCGTCGACGTGTCGGGCCTCGGTGCCACCTCGATCGCCGAGACGCACACGCTCTCGGACGACGACGTGTACGCGAAGAACACGCTCGACGACCGGGAGCGCGTCGCGCCGCGCGCGAACGACTCCGCGGCCCTGGACGGCGGCACCCTAACGATCACGCTGCCCCCGGTGTCGTGGTCGGCGGTCGCGCTCGCCTGAGACGGGTGCGATCCGATGGCGAGTGACACAGGTTCCATGGCATCCCGCACGTGCTAGCACCGGGCACGGTGCCGCTCGGCAACGCCCGCGTGATCGGTTGGAACGAGCCGATCTGACTCAGCGCCGGTAGGCGTCGACGACCAGGTCGCCGCGGATCCCACGCAGCGCGTCGAGGATCGCCGGAACCGTCTTCGTGCCCGCCGTCCGCAGTACGACATCGTGCGGGCCGAGGGGCTCGAGCCCGCCGGTGCGGAGCCGCACGACCTCCCAGCCGGCGGCGCGCAGCAGCGCATCCTTGCGCCGGTCGGATGCCTCCCGCTTCCCCACGTGCTCGAGCCCGTGCCGCCCCGGGGTGTCATACTCGATCGCGACCCGCAGTTCGGGCAGCAGGATGTCAGGCCACACCTCTCGGTGCCGGAAGAACGGCCGCCCGACGCGCACCGCCGTCATCCCCTCGGTGAAGAGCAGGGCTTCGGTGAGCTGCAGGCGCAGTCGGCCTTCGGCAGCGGATGCCGGCCGCGGAGCGCACGCGCTGACGAACGGCTCCCCGACGGGCAGGTCCGGCGTCTTCTCACAGACCGTGGGTGCCGCCCGCTTCGGTCGCGGCGCGGGAGCGGGGGCCGCCGGCATCCGCACCGCCTTCGCGCGGTCGAGGGCGGCGAGCACCTGCGCGGCGTCGACGCGCTCGACCACCTTCACAGGGCGGGGAGCGGCGAGGGCGGAGCACTCCGGGCACCACGCCGAGCGCCGCCGCACCCGTCCCGGCCGTTCGCGCTGCTCGGTCGGCGTCGCCGCGAACCGATGACCCGCGGTGCACTCCCAGCACAGCAGCACGTCGGCAGCGGGCGGGATCTGCGACAGCGAGATCCCCTCGTTGAGGTCGGGGTGGTACTGGCGGACAAGCTCGGGGTACGCCGCCCACGCCGATCGATAGGTGCCTACGGGGTAGGGCACGTCGAGGCCGCGCGAGAACTGGCGCCGCTGCCACCACCACCGCACCGGTTCCGTCACCGTGCCGACGGTAGGCGGGGGCTCGGACACGTCATACTGCGAGGATGCGCCTGCTCCGGATCCTGCTCCTCGTCGCGGGACTCGCCGTCGTGCTGACGGGCTGCGTGTCGACGGCGGGTCTGGAGTCGGCGCGGACCCCGACGTCGTCACGCACGGCCGTGTCGTCACCCGACGACGCCCACGCGTGCACGGTGGCGGCGAGCGAGGACCTCCGCATCGGCAACTCTGTAGACGGGATGCCGGGACTCGACGACGTGTCGACGATGCAATGGAGCTCGGCGCGGTACGTGCGAGGCGACGGATCGTGCGCCCCGGCCAAGGCGGAGCCTGGCTATCCGGCAGCGGCGTGCACCATGGCAGTCGGTGACACCCCGGCATACTCCGAGCCCGCCGACGACATGTTCGCGGCGGGAGCGACGGATCAGACGTCTGCGCGCGTCGGAGGTGAGACGGACGACGCCGTCGAGTTCGCCTATGCGGCATCCGTCTGGCGATTCGGATCAGCCAGGCAAGCTGCCGGTGCACCACTCGTGGGCCTCATCGCCTCGTGCGACGGCGCTGTCGATCGGTCGGAGGGTGGCGTCCTGCGCTACGACGTCCTCGAAGGTGACGAGCCGCACCTGAGGGTCACCGTCGTCGACTCCTCGGTGTTGCTGCTGCGCAGCATGCAGACGGCAGGAGGGAACGGGACGACCGGTCTCTCGACGGGTTCGGGGCTTCTGCCCGGCTCAGCCATCGATCACCTCGAAGAATGGTGGCTCGCGAACGTTGCGGACGTCCCGCGTCAGCCGTGACGTCCGCTCAGGCGACCTGCTGGCCGCACATCCCGCAGACGCCGGTCGCGGAGACCTCGACGAAGCAGTCCGGGCACATCGCGCGCACGACGTCGAGCGAGGCCGCGGGGCGCTTCGGGGCGACGGTGCGCTCGGGGCGCGGCTTCGGAGCGGTGCCGCGCGGCTTGCCCGGCCGGGCGACGGACGGCGCGGGCGGCGGCGCGGTCTTCGGGGCGTGCTCGGCGCAGTAGTACCGCACGAAGCCGGCGTGATTGTTCGGATGCCGGTGCTTCACGACCCACAGTTCGGTGCGCTCGCGCGGCTCGCTGCCGGCGGGGCAGCTCACGCAGCGGGTCGGTTCGCCGGGCACGGCCTCGGCCGCGAGCACGGGCGTCTCGAATGGAAGAGCGTCCCGCCAATCGGAGGATCTCGTGATCTTCATGCGGGGGTCCCTCCGCGGCGCTCGTCGGGGGTGAGGGCCGCCCTACAAGCTTCGCACGACGGCGACGGGTTCGGGCGTCCCGGGCACTGCGACGGGCGCCGAGACCGGCTTCACGCGGCGCAGCGAGCGCAGCAGGGGGCGTCCCACGAGCGCGATCCCGACGACGGTGGTGACCGCGCGCACGGTGTCCCATCCCGCCGTCGAAGTGACGAGCGAGTAGAGCAGGAAGCTCGCGAGGTTCTCGGTCAGCGGCGCGCCGGGGACGTAGGAGATCGACGTCCCCGCCCCGACGGCGAACGGCCAGAACCAGAGGTTCATGACCAGGCCGAACAGGTACGACGCGATCACCCCGTACCCCGCCAGCATCACGACTTCGCCGCGCCCCCGCACCCGCGCCGGCAGGAGAGCGGCGCCTGCCGCCACCCAGCCGCACGCGAACATCTGGAACGGCAGCCACGGCCCGACCCCGCCCCACACGAGCGACGACAGCAGCAGCGACGCGGCGCCCAGCAGCATCCCGAACCGTGCGCCGTAGGCGCGGCCGGCGAGGATCAGCAGGACGAACAGCGCCTCGACGCCGCCGACCCCGGTCGACGCGAGCCGGATCGCGCCGCCGATCGCGGCGAGCGTCGCCAGCAGGGCCAGCGTGTGGGCCGAGCGGATCGACGCGTCGACCGCCGTCGCGACGAGCACGACCGCGAGAGGGGCGAGCGCGAGGGCGATGACGGGCGCCGCGGCCTGCGCCTGCGAC
>NZ_JAMXSA010000062.1:0-15582 GCF_024124465.1 Microbacterium sp. CnD16-F | reverse complement strand
TCACCGGCGGCGATCGCGTCCGCGATGAGGCGGGGCTCGGGGGCCGGGGCGGGCTTGGGTGCCGACGGGCGGGGACCGGGGGTCGCACCGGATGTCGGGGCCTTCGCCGCGGGCTTCGCGGGCGCGGCGGCAGGTGCCTTCACGCCTTCCGCCTCGAGGGCGGCGCGGAGCTTGCGAGCCACGGGGGGCTCGATGGTGGATGAGGGGCTCTTGACGAATTCGCCGAGCTCCTTCAGCTTCGCGAGGGCGACCTTACTGTCGACGCCGAGCTCGGAAGCGATCTCGTGCACGCGTGGTTTTGCCACAATTCTCCTGTCTGGGGCCCGCCCCGGACAGGGCGGACCGTCATTCGCGGACGGGTCTCATTTCGAGCCGTTCACTTTGTGTCCATAGCCGTTCAGCCGTTTCGCTGGAGGGATTCTCTGGTGGTCCGCGCATCCAGTCCCGCTGTGTCCAGCGGAGTGGATGCCCGTAGTGCGCGTCCGAATGCCCGCCGCTTGAGAGCGGTCGTCACGCAGGTGTCCGTGTCATGCACCCACGCGCCCCGACCCGGCAGGACGGCCTTCTCGTCGATGACGAGGGCACCGTCCCGGGCCACGATGCGGAGCAACGAGGACCGGGGGGCACGCGCGCGGCATCCCACGCACGTTCGAACAGGTTCCATCCTACCGCGTCAGGACTCGTCGAGAATGCTGTCGGGCTGGATGTCGATCTTCGCGCCGGTCAATTTCGCGGCGAGCCGGGCGTTCTGGCCTTCCTTCCCGATCGCCAGCGACAGCTGGTAGTCGGGGACGAGGGCACGCACGGCCTTCGTGGCCTGGTCGAGCACGAAGCTCGAGGTGACCTTCGCCGGCGAGAGGGCGTTCGCGACGAACTTCGGCAGGGTCTCGTCGTAGTCGACGATGTCGATCTTCTCGCCGCCGAGCTCCTCGGTGACCGCGCGCACGCGGCGGCCCAGTTCGCCGATGCAGGCGCCCTTCGCGTTGACGGCGGGGTCGTTCGCCTTGACGGCGATCTTGGTGCGGTGGCCGGCCTCACGGGCGAGCGAGACGATCTCGACGACACCCGACGCGATCTCGGGCACCTCGAGGGCGAAGAGCTTGCGGACGAGACCCGGGTGCGTCCGCGAGACGGTGATCTGCGGCCCCTTGAGGCCCTTCGAGACCGAGGTCACGTAAACGCGCAGGCGGGAGCCGTGGGCGTAGTCCTCGCCGGGGACCTGCTCCTCGGGAGGGAGGATCGCCTCGATCGTGCCGAGGTCGACGTGCACCATGCGCGGGTTCGGGCCCTGCTGGACCACGCCCGCGACGATGTCGCCCTCCTTGCCCTTGAACTCGCCGAGCACCGCGTCGTCGGCGATGTCGCGCAGACGCTGGCTGATGACCTGCTTGGCGGCGAAGGCGGCGATCCGGCCGAAGTCGTCCGGCGTGGACTCCTCCTCGCCGATGACGGCGCCCTCCTCGTCGCGCAGCGGGATGTACACGGCGACGTGACCGGTCTTGCGGTCGAGCCGGGCGCGCGCGCCCTCGGGGAGTTCACCGTCGGGGGACGTGTGCTTCGCGTAAGCGGTCAGGATGGCCTGCTCGATGATCCGGACCAGTTCCTCGAACGGGATCTCCCGCTCGCGCTCGACAGTCCTCAGCAGCCCCAGGTCGATGTCCACAGGTGCCTCCCTTTTCAGTTGCTCAACACGGCGCCGCGATCACGCCCGGCATCCCGGTGCGTCGCGGCATCCCGTCAACGTTACCCGATCGGATCGCGGGTGACCTGAGAAGATCGACGGATGACCGATGCCGTGGAGGATGTCGCACAGACTGTGCGCCGCTCGCCCGTCGCGCGCATCCTGGCCCGCGGCGGGTACGCCGCCAACGGCGTCGTGCACCTCGTCTTCGGCGTCGTCGTCATCGTCATCTCGTTCGGCGGCCGAGGTGAATCGGACCAGGCAGGGGTCTTCAAGGCCCTGTTGGACGCGCCGCTCGGGCTCGTGCTCGTCTGGATCCTCGGCCTCCTCCTGACCGGGCTCGGACTGTTCCAGGCCCTGCGCGCCTGCCTCGTGAAGGGGAAGGATGCCGCGGCGTGGGGCAGGCGCGGCTCGGCGGCCGGGCAGTCTGTCGTCTACCTCGCCCTCGGCGCCATCGCCGTCGCCATCGCGCTGGGGGCGCGCCCCGACGGCGACCGCACCGCGCAGCAGATCACGCGCGGTCTCCTGGACACCCCCGGCGGGGTCTTCGTCGTCGCTGCGGCCGGCGTCGGCCTCGTGATCGGAGCGCTCGTCTTCGCGTCGATCGGTGTCCGCCGATCCTTCGACAAGCAGGTCCGCATCCCGGACGGCGCGCTGGGCGTCGCTGTGACCGTGTCGGGGATCCTCGGCTACATCGGCAAGGGGGTGTCGGTGCTCATCGTCGGCATCCTCCTCATCGTCGCGGCGGTGAAGCAGGACTCCGCGGCCGCCGGCGGCTTCGACGCCGCCATCGAGGCCCTCCTCTCGCAGATGATCGGTCCCGTCCTCGTCTTCCTCGTGGGGCTCGGCCTCGTCGTCTACGCGATCTTCAGCTTCCTCCGCACCCGCTACGCGAAGCTCTGATCAGCCGACGGCGTGGGGCTCGGTCGGCGGCGTCGCCGGGGGCGCCGAGGGGAGCGCGTTGATCGCGCGGATGAGGCGGTGCAGCTCGCCGATACGGCGCCGGTCGAAGTCCAGGAGCAGGCGGGGCATCTCCAGCCGATCGTCGTCCTGACGCTCGCGGCGCAGGGGTGCGGTGCGCTGGATGCGGCCCCCGGTGAGCAGGTGCGAGAAACGGTCGCTGAGGTCTGCGACCTCGGCATCCGTCGGCTCCGCGCACAACCGCAGCACGAGGCGGGAACCGATCCACCGCAGCGAGTCGTAGTTGCGCCAGAACCCGGTGATCTCGGCCTCCGCCGCCGCGACCGAATCGGTCACGAGGACACGGTCGAGGTCGCCGGGCGAGATCACCCCCGACGGGATGAGATGGTCGGACGCGAACCGCTCGAGTCCCTGCCAGAACGTCCCCCCGGGTGCGTCGAGCAGCACGATCGGCGTCGGCTCGGCCTTGCCGGTCTGCTGCAGGGTGAGCAGCTCGAACAGCTCGTCGAGCGTGCCGAAACCCCCCGGGACGCAGACGAACCCGCGCGACTCCTTGACGAGCATGAGCTTGCGCGTGAAGAAGTACTTCATCGCGACGACGCGGTCCGCCTCGGCGATCACGGCGTTCGGCTTCTCCTCGAACGGCAGCCGGATCGACACCCCGAGCGAGTGCTCGGGACCCGCGCCCTCCGCCGCGGCCTGCATGATGCCGGGACCGGCGCCGGTCACGATCATCCAGCCGCGCTGCGCGAGCGCGCCGGCGATCTCGGCGGCCGCGCGATACAGCGGGTCGTTCGCCCGGGTGCGCGCCGAGCCGAAGATCGTCACCTTCGGCGTCCCGCGGTAGGGCGCGAACAGCCCGAACGCGGAGCGCATCTCCGACAGCGCCGCCGACGCGATCTTCAGGTCGAGCCGGTCGGTGTCGTCGACCCCCATCCCGAGTCCCGTCTCGAGGATGCGGGCCACGAGATCGGCGTCGTCGGTCACCCCGGCGTCGGTCAGGAGGGCACGGACGGCGTCGGTGACGTCACCGTCGAGGGAAGAGGTGGGACTCGGCGACATCTTCCCAGGCTGTCACGATCCGGCATCCGTCGGGTGAACGGATGAGAACGGATGCCGCAGCTCAGGCGGTGAGCGCCGCGATCGCGTCGGCGGCGGCCAGGGTCGACCGCTCGCCCGAGCGGCGATCCCACAGCTCGACCTGGCCGTCGGCGGCGCCGCGTCCGACGATGAGGATCCACGGCACGCCGACCAGCTCGGCGTCGCCGAACTTCACGCCCGGCGAGACCTTCGGCCGGTCGTCGAGCAGCACGTCGCGGCCCGCGGCCTCGAGGTCGGCGGCGAGCTTCTCGGCGAGCTCGAACGCCACCGCGTCGCGACCGGTCGCGACGACGTGCACGTCGAACGGCGCGATCGACTCGGGCCAGATGAGGCCGCGGTCGTCGTTGTTGAGCTCCGCGAGGATCGCGAGGATGCGGGTCACGCCGATGCCGTACGAGCCCATCGTCACCGTCACGAGCTTGCCGTTCTCGTCGAGGACCTTGAGCCCCAGCGTCTCGGCGAAGAAGCGTCCCAGCTGGAAGACGTGCCCGATCTCCATGCCGCGCGCGAGCTCGACCGGCCCCGAACCGTCGGGGGCGGGGTCGCCGGCCCGGACGTCCGAGATGTCGATGACGCCGTCGGGCGTGAAGTCGCGGCCCGCGACGACGGAGTGGGCGTGCTTCTCGTGCTCGTTCGCGCCGGTGACCCAGGCGGTGCCCTCGACGACGCGGGGGTCGACGAGGTAGCGGATGCCGGTGGTCGACTCCTCGCCGAGGACCGGACCGTTCGGCGACCAGGGTCCGATGTACCCCTTCACAAGGCCGGGGTGCTTCGCGAAGTCGGCCTCGGTCGCCGCTTCGACGGCGGCGGGTGCGAAGGCGACCTCCGCCCGCTTGTCGTCCACGTCGCGGTCGCCGGGCAGGCCGACGATCACGAGTTCGCGCGTGCCGTCGAGGTGCGTGAGGGCGAGGACGACGTTCTTCAGCGTGTGGGCCGCCGTCCAGGTGTCGGCGCCGTCCGTCGCGGGACCGGCGATGCCGGGCGCCGGGGCGTCGAGGTGGGCGTTGGCGTGCGCGACGAGCGTGTCGATCGTCGGGGTGTCCGGGGAGTCGAAGACGACCGGGGCGCCGTCGGGCAGCGGAAGGGCGTCGGGCACGACCGTCGTGAAGGCCTCGACGTTGGCCGCGTAGCCGCCGGCGGACCGGACGAAGGTGTCCTCGCCGACGGCGATCGGGTGCAGGAACTCCTCGCTGCGCGCACCGCCCATCAGTCCGTTGTCGGCGGCGACGATGACGTACTCCAGGCCGAGGCGCGTGAAGATCCGCTCGTACGCGTCGCGCTGCGACTGGTACGAGACGTCCTGCCCCTCGTCGGTGTAGTCGAACGAGTAGGCGTCCTTCATCGTGAACTCACGGCCGCGCAGCAGGCCCGCGCGGGGACGCGCCTCATCCCGGTACTTGTCCTGGATCTGGAAGATCGTCAGCGGCAGATCCTTGTACGAGGAGTACAGGTCCTTCACGAGGAGCGTGAACATCTCCTCGTGCGTGGGAGCGAGCAGGTAATCGGCGCCCTTGCGGTCCTGCAGGCGGAAGATCCCGTCGCCGTAGGAGGTCCAGCGTCCGGACTGCTCGTACGGCTCACGCGGCAGCAGCGCGGGGAAGTGGACCTCGAAGGCCCCCGCGTTCGCCATCTCCTCGCGGATGATCTGCTCGAGCTTCGCCTTCACCCGCAGGCCGAGCGGCAGCCAGGTGAAGACGCCGGGGGCGGCGCGGCGGATGTAGCCGGCGCGCACCAGCAGGCGGTGACTGGTGACCTCGGCGTCGGCCGGGTCTTCGCGGAGCGTGCGGAGGAAGTATGTCGAGAGACGGGTGACCACGAGGGTCAAGTCTAGGTGCGCGGGCCGGGACGCCGTGGCGGCGAGGCGCTTAGCCTGAAGGGATGCGCACCGTCCTCCTGACCGGATTCGAACCGTTCGCCGGCGACGCGGTGAACCCGTCGGGGGATGCCGTCCGCGCACTCGCCGCGCGCTGGCGCGGACCCGAGCGCCTCATCACCGAGGTGCTGCCCGTCACCTTCGACGGTGCGACGGCACGTCTGGCCGCGCTCCTCGAGGAGCATCGACCGGATGTCGTGGTCGCCACGGGTCTGGCCGGCGGTCGTGCGGCCGTAACCCCCGAACGCGTGGCCGTGAACCTGGCCGACGCCCGCATCCCCGACAACGCAGGCCACCGCCCCCAGGACGCCCCCGTCGTCGACGGCGGGCCCGCGGCGTACTTCGCGACGCTCCCCGTCAAGGCGATCGGTGCGGCACTCACGGACCGCGGCATCCCGTCCACCGTCTCGCACACGGCCGGCACGTTCGTCTGCAACGCGGTGATGTACGCCGCCCTGCACGCCACGGACGGTGCCCCGGTGCGCGCGGGATTCGTCCACCTCCCGTGGGCGGACGGCACCGGGCCCGGCGACGTGCCGTCGCTGCCCTTCGACCGCCTCGTCGACGCGCTCGAGGTCGCGGTCCGGGTGTCGCTCGACGCCGGTGACGACGCCGGCGGGGTCGGCGGCGAGATCAGCTGAGGGCGAGGAGCTTCTGCGCCACCGTCCGGAGATCCTCCGGGCTGACGGCTCGCTCGGGATCGCCGAACCGGCCTTCGACCAGGATCAGGTCGACACTTCCGCGGACGAGGAGCCGGACGCGGTTGTCCTCCTGGACCTCGGTGGCGTCGGCGCCGTCGACGGACGCAGCAGTGCCGCCGAGCCGGTCGCTCACCTCGTCCCACTTCTCCGCTCCACCCGGGAGGATGACGACCTGCAGCTCTCGGGAGTCGGTCAACTCGGACCAGTCGCAGGCGCGCACGAGCTCCGCCGCCTCGACGGTCCGCCGGTCGAACGGGAGGTCGCCCTCCATGATCGGCTCCGGGAACACCTCCTCGGCGCGCAGCACGGCGGACGGGTCGATGGCGTCACCGAGCTCGGTGCACGACGGGGGCAGCGCCGCCGGTTCGGCGAGCGGCGCCCGATCGGCGGCGCGCACCGCGTCGAGCGCGGCGTCGCGCAGGCGCGTCACGAGATCGGTCTGCGCCTGCGTCTGCTCCACGGCGAGGAACGACACGGCGACGGCCATACCATCCGCGGCACCCGTCCCGATGCATTCGACGGCATCATACGACGGGGCGCATGCGGCCTCCGCCGCGGCGGCCACCGACCCGGCTCGGTCGGCGGGCAGCGCGACGATCGTGCCCGACAGTCGGGAGGAGTCGAACCCGCAGACGAGCCCGCCCGCCACCTCCGCCGCCGTCGACCACAGGCCGTCGGGTTCCGCCGACGACGCCGAGCCGGTCGCATCGCTCAGCGAGGGATCGGCGAGCAGGTCATCGCACGTCGCAGAGATGCCCTGAGCTTCGGCATCCGTCTCCTCCGGCGAGGGCGACGGTCCGGCGGACGGCGCGGACGGTGACGCCGAAGAGGGGGACGGGGATGCCTCGACGGCACCCGCGCATCCGGCCAGCAGCAGGACGGCGGCCGCAGCCGCCAGGCTCGTTCCGGTGATCCGACGACGTGTACCGCTCCCCCGAGTGCTCATGAGGTGACACTACGAGAGCGCGCCTACGCGCGCGAGGATGCGCGAGGATTCAGCGGCCGAAGATGTCGTCGAGTCCGGGCAGCCCGAAGCCGCCGAGGTTCTCCCCGAAGCCCGAGATCTGCTCCCCGAGGCCGGAGACCTGCTCACCCGCCGATCAGTCGCGAGAGCTTGCTCATGCCGCTCACGGTATGCGCCGCCGTTACGAGCGCGCTGGATGCAATCGAGGAACCCGCTGAGGCAGCCCGGCCTACACTGACCGCGTGCCCTCCCGCCGCGCTCGCCTCGTCTCCCCCGTCCAGTCGGAACTGAGTGCCGCACTCGGCGCACTGCGCGAGCGGTTCGATCTGCCGGGCGCTTTCCCCGCCGAGGTCCAGGCCGCGGCGGAGCGGGCGGCACGCGAGGTCCCGGTGTCGGCGTCCGCGGAGCTCGACGACCTGCGCGGCATCCCGTTCCTCACGATCGACCCCGAGGGCTCGACCGACCTCGACCAGGCCGTCCACCTCGAGCGGACCGCGGACGGCGGCGGCATCCTGCACTACGCGATCGCCGACGTGCCCGCGTTCGTGCCGATGGGCGGCGCCGTCGACGCGGAGGCGCGGCGGCGCGGCCAGACCGTCTACGCGCCCGATGGCCGCATCCCGCTGCACCCGGCCGTCCTCAGCGAGGACGCGGCCTCGTTGCTACCGGATCGCGACCGGCGCGCCTTCGTCTGGCGTTTCGAGCTGGATGCCGGTGCCCGCCCAGCCGCCGTCACGCTCGCACGCGGGGTCATCCGGTCCCGCGCGCAGTGGTCGTACGTCGACGCGCAGGCGGCGCTGGGGCGCGGCGACGCCCCCGAGACGATCCAGCACCTCGTGTGGTTCGGCGACGAGCGCGCCCGGCGCGAGAGCGAGCGCGGCGGCGCCAGCCTGAACCTGCCCGAGATCCGGGTCGTGGCGACGCCCGAGGGGTACGACCTGCAGGCCGACGAGGGCGTGCCGCTCGAGGACGCGAACGCCCAGGTGTCGCTGTTGACCGGGATGGCCGCCGCGGAGATCATGCTCGCCGGCAAGGTGGGCATCCTCCGGACGATGCCCCCGGCATCCGAGGAGGACGTCGCGGCGTTCCGCGCGCAGACCGTCGGGCTCGGCGTGCCGTGGCACCCGGACGTCCCCTACGGCGACTACCTCCGCGATCTGCCGCGGACCCCGGTCGGCCGCGCGATCCGCGAGCAGGCCGCGGGCCTCTTCCGCGGAGCGGGGTACACCGTCCTCGACGGCGAGGTACCGGACCTCGTGACGCAGGCGGCCCTTGCCGCGCCCTACGCGCACACGACCGCGCCGCTGCGGCGCCTCGTCGATCGCTGGTCGCTGCTCGTGTGCCACGCGCTCGCGAACGGCGAGGAGGTGCCGGCCGAGGTCCGCGGGTCGCTGACGGAGCTGCCCGAGGCGATGGAACGATCCTCGCGCGTCGCGTCGCAGGTGGACGCCGCCGCGATCGAGCACGTCGCCGCAGCGGTCCTCCGCGGTCGCGAGGGCGAGGTCTTCGACGCCGTCGTGCTCCGTCGCCGCGAGAACGGCGGGCGGGTCGCCCTGACGGTCCCGCCCCTCGAGACGACGGTCGCGGGCGTCGACGCCGAGCCCGGCGCGACGATCCGGGTGCGCCTCGTCGCCGCCGACGTCGCCTCCGGAAAGGTCGAGTTCGCGCCCGCCTGAGCGCGCCGATTTGCGTCCGGCCGCCGTCGGGTGTGCAATATATTGCATGCCGGTGCCCTCGACCTCCCTTCCCCCGCGCGGGCTGCTGCGCGACGAAGTCCGCACGAGACTGCGCGACGCGATCGTCGACGGGACCCTCGCCCCCGGCGAGCAGCTGCGCGACGTCGAGCTCGCCACGTGGCTCGGGGTCTCCCGCACCCCCGTCCGCGAAGCGCTCCTCGACCTGGCCCGCTCCGGCCTCGTCCTCGCCCTCCCGGGCCGGTCGACCGTCGTCGCTCCCGTCGACGACGACAAGGTCCGGGATGCCGCGGCGGTCGTCGCCGCGATGCACCGGGTCGCGGTCGTCGAGGCGACACCCCGGTTCACCGACGACGACATCGACCGCATGCGTCAGGCGAACGACGCGTTCGTCGCCGCACACGACGCGGGCGACACGTCCGCCGCCCTCGCTGCCGACCACGCGTTCCACGCCGTCGCCGTCGACCGCGCCGACAACGAGGCCGTGCGCACCGTCCTCGCCCTCTACGGACCGGTCCTCGAACGCGCCGAGCGCCTGCGCTTCGCCTCGAACGACGCGACCGCCTCCGCCACCCGCCATGCCGAGCTCATCCGCCACTGCGCGGCGCGCGACGCGCAGGCCGCGGCAGCCGTGGCCGAAGGCCTCTGGCTCGACCTGCTCACCGACACCACCCAGGAGACCCCGTGATCCTCGACCAGTTCCCGCGCCACCCGCTGACCTTCGGCGCGAGCCCTCTGCAGCACCTCAAGCGCCTCACCCAGCACCTCGGTGGAGCCGAGATCTGGGCCAAGCGCGAGGACGTCTCGAGCGGACTCGCGTTCGGCGGCAACAAGACCCGCAAGCTCGAGTACATCGTCCCCGACATCCTCGCCAGCGGCGCCGACACGATCGTCTCGATCGGCGGCTACCAGTCCAACCACACGCGTCAGGTGGCCGCGGTCGCCGCGCACCTGGGTCTGAAGGCGCGGCTCGTCCAGGAGAAGTGGGTCCCGTGGGACGAGCCCGTCAACGACAAGGTCGGCAACATCCTGCTCTCGCGCATGATGGGCGCGGACTCCCGCCTCGACGACGCCGGGTTCGACATCGGCATCCGTGACTCCTGGAAGCAGGCGCTGCAAGAGGTGGAGGATGCCGGTGGCACCCCCTACCCCATCCCCGCCGGAGCCTCCGAGCACCGCCTCGGCGGCCTCGGCTTCGCGAACTGGGCCTTCGAGGTGGCCGAGCAGGAGAAGCAGCTGGGCGTCTTCTTCGACACGATCATCGTCTGCACGGTGACCGGCTCGACGCACGCCGGCATGATCGCGGGCTTCGCCGCCCTCGAGGAGCTGACCGGGGTGACGCGACGGGTCATCGGCATCGACGCCTCCGCGACGCTGCAGAAGACGCGCGACCAGGTCGCCAGGATCGCACGCCACACCGCGGAACTCATCGAAGTCGGCCGCGACCTGCGCGACGACGAGATCCAGGTGCTCGAGGGGTGGGCAGGCGACCTCTACGGCATCCCGGTGGATTCCACGATGGCGGCGATGGCGCTCGGCGCGCAGCTCGAGGCGATGATCACCGACCCCGTCTACGAGGGCAAGTCGCTCGCCGGTCTCATCGACCTCGTGAAGAGCGGCGACATCCCGAAGGACTCGACCGTCCTCTATGCGCACCTGGGCGGGCAGCCGGCGATCAACGCCTACCACTCCCTCTGGAGCTGACGAAAACAGCCGATGCCGGGACCGCCCGGCATCCGCTTCGCGTCAGGAGGTGACGACCTGCGCCGTTCCGAGGGGCGCATCCGGCCCCATCTCGTCGGCGAGGCGGTTGGCCTCCTCGATGAGGGTGGCGACGATGTCCTCTTCGGGGACGGTCTTGATGACCTCGCCCTTGACGAAGATCTGCCCCTTGCCGTTGCCCGACGCGACGCCGAGGTCGGCCTCGCGGGCCTCGCCCGGACCGTTCACGACGCAGCCCATGACCGCGACGCGGAGCGGGACCGTCATGTCCTTGAGGCCCTCGGTGACGTTGTCGGCGAGGGTGTAGACGTCGACCTGCGCGCGGCCGCACGACGGGCAGGACACGATCTCGAGCTTGCGCTCGCGGAGGTTCAGCGACTGGAGGATCTGGTGGCCGACCTTGACCTCTTCGGCGGGCGGCGCCGACAGCGAGACACGGATCGTGTCGCCGATACCCTCGCCGAGCAGGATCCCGAACGCGGTCGCGCTCTTGATCGTGCCCTGGAAGGCGGGGCCCGCCTCGGTGACGCCGAGGTGGAGCGGCCAGTCGCCCCGTTCGGCGAGCTGCCGGTAGGCCTTCACCATGACGACGGGGTCGTTGTGCTTGACCGAGATCTTGAAGTCGTGGAAGTCGTGCTCCTCGAAGAGGGATGCCTCCCACACGGCGCTCTCGACGAGGGCCTCGGGCGTCGCCTTGCCGTACTTCTCGAGCAGGCGCCGGTCGAGGGACCCGGCGTTGACGCCGATGCGCAGCGACACACCCGCGGCCTGGGCCGCCTTGGCGATCGCGCCGACCTGGTCGTCGAACTTGCGGATGTTGCCGGGGTTCACGCGCACGGCCGCGCATCCGGCGTCGATCGCCTGGAACACGTACTTCGGCTGGAAGTGGATGTCGGCGATCACCGGGATCTGGCTCTTCGCGGCGATGATGTGGAGGACGTCCGCGTCATCCTGCGACGGCACGGCCACCCGCACGATCTCGCATCCGGAGGCGGTGAGCTCGGCGATCTGCTGCAGCGTCGCGTTGATGTTGGTGGTCGGCGTCGTCGTCATCGACTGGACGCTGACGGGGGCATCGCCACCGACGAGGACCTTGCCGACCTTGATCTGACGGCTCTTGCGACGAGGCGCGAGGACCTCCGGCACGCGGGGCATCCCGATGTTCACAGCTGGCACGGCTCCAGCCTAGGCCGCGGGGGGCGCTCGGGCACGGCACCTGGCCGAGAGGATGCCGCGAGGGTCGCCTGTGGTAGGTTCGGCCCCATGTTCGCGAACCGCACGTGGTGGCGCTCCGCCTGAGGCGGACGCCACGTGCATCCCGACGACCGCCTGAGCTGACAGCCCGGCGGTCGTTTCTCGTTTACCCGGCGACCGCCCCGAACGGAAGATCCCCCATGACCGGCACCGCCCCGATCATTCTCGCCGACCTCGCCGCGCGCGGCGTCCCCTTCGCCCTCCTCGCCCGCGACGGCGCGACCGTCGAGGTGCTCACCGGCGAGGTGGTCGACGTCGAGCTGCTCGCCGACATCCCCCTCACGGATGCCGCGGGCTCCCCGCGCGAGGTGCTCGCGCTCGTCCCGTTCCGCCAGGTCGTCGAGCGCGGCTTCGCGTGCCACGACGACGACGCGCCGCTGCGTTGCCTCGTCGTCGGCGAACGGCACTCCCTGCCCCTGTCGGAGGCGCTCGCCCAGCTGCCGACCGAGCCCGTCGCCCTCGAGGACGCCGGTTTCGACATCGACGACGAGGCGTACGCCGACATCGTCCGCCGGGTCATCGCCGACGAGATCGGCCGCGGCGAGGGGGCGAACTTCGTCATCCGCCGCGACTACGTCGCGCAGGTCGGCGGCGACCCGCTGACGGCGGGTCTGACGTGGTTCCGTGCGCTGCTCGAGCACGAGCGCGGCGCCTACTGGACGTTCCTGGTGTCGACGCCCGACCACCTTGCCGTCGGCGCGAGCCCCGAGGCGCATGTCAGCGCCCAGGGCGGCGTCGTGACGATGAACCCCATCTCGGGGACCTTCCGCCACCCGGCGGGCGGCGCGACGGCCGAGACCCTGACCGAGTTCCTCTCCTCCACGAAGGAGACCGAGGAGCTGTTCATGGTCGTCGACGAGGAACTGAAGATGATGTCGGCGGTCTGCAGCGACGGCGGCCGCATCACGGGCCCGCATCTCAAGGAGATGTCGCGGCTGACGCACACCGAGTACATGCTCCGCGGGACGAGCACGATGGATCCGCGCGACATCCTCCGCGAGACCATGTTCGCGCCCACCGTGACCGGCTCGCCCATGCAGAACGCCTGCACCGTCATCGCCCGCCACGAACAGAGCCCGCGCGGGTACTACTCCGGCGTGGCGGCCCTGTTCACGCCGCGCGCCGACGGCGGACACGACCTCGACGCGCCGATCCTCATCCGCACCGCGTACGTCGTCGACGGCCGGCTGCGGGTCCCTGTGGGCGCGACCCTCGTGCGCCACTCCGACCCGTACGGCGAGGTGGGCGAGACCCACGGCAAGGCGGCCGGTGTGCTGGGCGCCATCGGCGCGATCCCGCGCGACGTCGTCGCCCGCACCGTCGACGAGGACGCCCCGGCCCCGGCCCCGCGGCCGCTCGCCGAGGATCCCGCCATCGCCGAGCTCCTCTCCTCGCGCAACGCCCGCCTGGCCGCCTTCTGGCTGAACCCCCAGGGCGAGCCGGGACGCGGTCCGCTCGCCGGGCGACGCGCCCTCGTGGTGGACGCCGAGGACCGGTTCACGACAATGCTCGCCCACCAGCTGCGCCACCTCGGCTTCGACGTGACGATCGCGCACTGGTCCGAGGCCTCCCCGGCAGCGGTCGCCGCGGCGGACCTCGTCGTCTCGGGCCCGGGTCCGGGCGACCCGCGCGACGCCGACAGCGCCCGCATCGCCCGTCTCCGCGAGATCGTGGCGGAACGGGTGGATGCCGGTGCGCCGCTGCTCGCGGTGTGCCTGAGCCACCAGGTGCTCGCCGACCGCCTCGGACTCGAGCTGGCGCCGCTCGCGAGCCCGCACCAGGGCCTGCAGAAGACCGTCGACGTCTTCGGCACCCCGGCATCCATCGGCTTCTACAACACGTTCACGGCCCGCGTCTCCCCGGGAACGACCCGCGTGGGGGCGACCGAGGTGTCGGCCGATGCGCGGACCGGCGACGTCTATGCGCTGCGCGGTCCCGCGTACGCGTCGGTGCAGGGCCACCTCGAGTCGATCCTCTCGCGCGACGGTCTCACCACCCTCGAGCGGCTCGTCACGCACGCGCTCAGCCCCGTCGAGGCCTGAGCCGCGCGTCAGCCCAGCAGCTGCACAGGGTTGACGATGTCGGCGAGGATCAGGGTGCCGCCCATGATGATCAGGCCGATCACGACGATGTAGGTGATCGGGACGAGCTTCGTCGCGTCCACCGGACGCGGCGCGCGGCGCCCGGTCATCCGCGCCCAGACGCGCTTGAGCCCGTCCCACAGCGCGACGACGACGTGGCCGCCGTCGAGCGGGAGCAACGGCACGAGGTTGAACACGAACAGGGCGATGTTGAGCGAGCCCAGCAGTGCGAGCATGCCCGAGACGCGGTTCAGGATCGGCGTCTCGGTCGCGGCGACCTCGCCCGCGAGTCGCCCGGCGCCGACGACGGAGAGGGGGCCGTTCGGGTCGCGACCGGCGCCGGTGATCGTGTCGACGGCGGTCTGGTAGACCCGGGCCGGGAGCTGCCAGATGATCCCCACGACCTGGCCGGTCTGCGCGAGGGCCGCCTGCGGCCCGTCCCAGATGGGCTGCGGCACGAACGCGACGGTCGCCGACATCCCGACGAAGCCGACCTCGGCCGTGGTCGTGCCGCCGTCCGCCGTCGCGATCTCGCGGGTCGCGAGCACCGGGGTCACCTCGAGCGTCTGCCGCGTGCCGCCGCGCTCGACGACGACCGGGATCTGCCGGTCCGGGGACTTCTGGATGATCGCCGACGCCTCGGCGAAGGTGTCGACCGGGGTGCCGTCCACCGAGACGAGGACGTCACCGGGACGGATGCCGGCGGCCGCCGCCGGGGAGGCCGGATCGTCCGCCGCGCACGAGGTCTGCGTGCTGCCGGCCGGGAGGACGCACTCGTTGACCGACGCGACGGTGGTCGTGGCCGTCTGCACGCCGATACCGGAGAACATGATCGCGAAGAGGATGATCGCGAGCACGAGGTTCATCGCGGGGCCGCCGAGCATGATGATGACGCGCTTGTAGACCGGCAGCTGGTAGAAGGCACGCCCGGCACCGTCGCCCTGCAGCGTCTCGTCGTTGGCCGTGCGGGCGTCCTGGATGAGCGTCTCGAACAGGCGGCGGCGCGGCCGCGCGTCGTCACCCTCGCCCGTGGTCGCCGCCGAAGGCGGGTACATGCCCGCCATGGAGATGTAACCGCCGAGCGGCAGGAGCTTGAAGCCGTACTCGGTCTCGCCGACCCGGCGCGAGAACACGGTCGGGCCGAAGCCGATCATGTACTGGCCCACACGGACACCGAACGCCTTGGCGGGGGCGAGGTGTCCGACCTCGTGGAGGGCGATCGACACGGCGAGCCCGACCACCAGCACGACGACGCCGATGATGAATGCGAGTACGGTCACGAGCCGACACGCTACCCCCGGACGCTATGAAGCGGCGATGACGTCGCCGCCGTCATCGCGGCTCGTCTCGGATCTAGGTTGGGAGGGTGATCCCCCGACCCGTCGACTCGCGGCGCGTGCGCGTCGTGCGTGCGGGCGGGGCGGCTGCGGTCGCGACGCTGACCGCGGCGGCCGCCCACACCCTCGGCGGGGGCACCGCCCCCGCTCCCTGGCTCGTCGCGACCGTGATGCTGCTCGCGTGGCCGATCGCTCTCGTGATCGTGGGGTCCCGGCCCTCCGCCGTCCGGACGGGGCTCGCCGTCGTCGCCGC
>NZ_JAMXSA010000061.1:0-15695 GCF_024124465.1 Microbacterium sp. CnD16-F | reverse complement strand
CCGCGCCGACAGGTCCGTGCGCGGCATGGCAACATCCAGTGAAACTGTCATACCCACACTATAGACAAGCGCTTCTTTGTGTGACAAGTGGGCACTTGTCTAACGATCAACGTCCCTGGTCAGTACAGCTAGCCACTTGAGTTCGTTGGCCAGCGCAACACCTTCGTCCGTATGGATCTTCAGGAAGTGCACGTCGTCGACGATGATCAGCCGCGTCCCGTGACGGCGCACCGATTCAGCCGCAAGCGCTGCCAGGTTGCGGTTGCGGAGGTACCGACTCTTCGACGCGTCGGCGGACGGATGGTTGTAGAAGTTCAGGATGGCCTCGTTGAGGGCACGCGTGGTGGTGTTTCCCGTGAATGCCACCCGGCAGACAGGAATGTGGATCGTCTGCCCTTCATCGAAGGCGGTGCCGTGGCGCGTGATCTGCCGCTTATGGAACGCGCGCCCGAACGCATCCACGGCGGTGGTCTTGCCCAGGCCCGGAGGCGAGTCGACGACCGCAGCTCCCTTCACCCGCGACGGCCCCTGCTGGTTCGCGTCGAGCAGGTCCCAAAGACGAACGTTCAGTCTCTCGACCTGTGGCGTCTTCACCAGGAAGTTCGCGTGGTATCGCTCACGGTGGTAGTCGTACTCGATCCTCGCATCCTCGCCGAATTCGTCGAGCTGCTTCATCGACAGCCGTTCGGGCTTCTCGAGCGGAGGCGCTTCGGCGAAGTCTCTCCACCCCTCCCACCGTGAGAGCAACTGATCCCGTTCAAGGGGAAGGATCACAGGTCCTCCAGGAGGTCGAAGTCATCGAGGTCTTCGCCCACGAGCTCCGCGGCGCTGAGTGCGAGCGGATCGTGCTTCTCGCTCGCGGAGGGCTGCGCCAAGGGCACCAGTCCCAGCTCGTCGCTCAGGTCCGGGCCCGCGACTTGTTGCGCGATCTGCTTCGCGATGTGCGGGAAGAACGGGCTGTCGGGCCCGTCGCTCGTCTCAGACAGTTGAGCGGCGAGCCGGGCGCTGATGCGTTTCTCCGCGGCCGTGCTCGCACGACCCGCGCCCCATCGCTCCAGGAGCTGGCCGAGCGCCTCGGACACGTTCACCCCGTTGCGGCGGTCGAGGGCGACCCCCTTTGCGTATTCGAGGGCATCAAGGCTGAACGGAACCGGCACTTTCGGCGCGTGCTCCCAGCGGAGCACGTGCCAGGAGTTGTCGTCTGGGTCGTTGAAGTAGATCTGCGAGAAGTCGTCGGGGTTAACAGAGAATTGCCACTTCCGCTTGTCCTTCGCCATCGCACGTGACCGGTCGTAGTACTTCCCCACGATGTCGCCGTTGTAACGGAGCGTGCCGATTTCCACGCCATAGTGATTGAACTTGCGCTTCACCACCGGGAGCATTTCGAGCAGCAGGTTGGGGTTGGTCGGGACGCGGATGCGGCCGGCTACTGCGATGCCCTGTTCGAACTTCTGGGCGGGGCTCATCTTCGCCGCGGGTAGCTGTGAGTCGACGAGTCCACCGTGCGGCCGAAGGTGATAGACCGTCGCGATCCACTCGCGGATGATCTGCTCGAGCTGCGGGATCGTGTAGACCGCTTCGCTCTCGGGTGCCGCACCCCGGGAAGCGATGTCTTTGCCCTTGTAGCCGGGGAGCTCTTGCAGCATCTCGTCGATTGTGCGGAACCAGCGCTCCACCCACGCCTTGTCGGTGCCCGTGTACACGTGCGCCGGCTGTATGGAGATCCCCAGCCGCTGACACACGCTCGCGACGTGGATCGACATGAACGGCTTGCCGTGGTCGATGATGATCGTGTCGGGAAGGATGCCGGGCCGACGGAACCGCAGAGCTTTGAGGTTCTCGACGTCGATCACGATGTTCTCCGGTACCCCATGGAACGGCCAAGAGGCTCGCTCGCCCCACTCCGCCGGCAGCTCCCGTGGCGCGAGGGCCTCCATGAGCACGCCCGCGACGTCGACCGCCTTGGTCGAGACCGGCGCGAGGCGGAGTCCGAGGATGGATCTGTCGTACAGGTCGAGGGCCACGGTCAGCTCAGCGGGCATCCACTTTCCCGTGACCGGCGCGACGCCGAACACGTTGAGCGGCGTGGTGTCGAGGACGACGTACTCGCCGGGCCGCGTGGCAACTAACCGTCCGTACGGCACGGGAGGTCGCGTTTCGATCGAGCGTTGGGCGCGCATGCTGGCTCCGAACGTGCCTTTCCCCCGCGTCAGTTCAGCGACCGCGGCGCGCGCGGCGGAATCTGACGGGATTCGCACGTCATCGCCCGGGTAGTCGCGCTTCAGGCGCGCGAGCACGATCGCCAGCGTGGCTGTCACGGTGCGTTTGGCTCCGCGGACGTTCTCCTCGACAACGCGTCGGCACATGTCGACCCAGCGCGGATCGAGCCCGGAGAGAGCGGGCGTCCAGGCGGTCTTGCGGAAGTCGAGAAGGGCGAGGTCCTCTCCCTCGTCGAAGCGCTCTTCCCACCGCTTCAGCGTCTTGACGGTGATGCCAAGCTCGGCGGCCTTCGACCGTCGTCTCTCGTGGATGTCAGCGAGCTGTGCGTCGTACTCCGCTCGTGGTTCGTGCGGCAGGGCGAGCTTCGGCATCCCGGACACGAATCCCGTACGCAACTCGCGGACGTGCTCCGCTTTCCGCCGCGCCTCGTCGCGTTGCTCGTCTGTCGCGTCCGCCCACGCGAGGGCCAACGGAGCAAGAGCCGGTTCGGCGGACGGAGCCCCGGACACGTTGCTCGCGTCGCGGAGAAGCTCTACGAGGCGCACTCGACGGGTCTTCTTGGTGCCGTCAACGAGCACGACAGCGTCGCCGGCGATCTCGATGACGGTACAGAGGAACCCGTCGAATGACACGGTGCTGCCCACGCGGACATCGAAAGTGTTGCTCACCGTGTCTCCACTGCGGTATCGATCTCGAGGACGGACGTCAGGTCGCACTGGATCAAATGGCGCCAGAGAAGGTGGAGGACGGCGGCGCGCGCGTACGCGATGTCGTCAAGAGTTGAGCCGGCCGACCGGAATGCTTCGCCGAGAGTGCGCGCCCCCACTGTGGAAGCGGTGGCAGCGTCAACGTCACGTCCTGGGAACTGCCACGCGCGTCGATACCCGGCGAGGAAGCGCACGTTGGAGAGGAGCGCAGGGTCGGGCTCGGTGACAATCCGGTATCCCCAGCCGCGCGACTGGATGATCTGGCCGGCCCACTCGAGTGCGCCCGCGATCTCAGGGTCCTCCAGCCGCCGCCTGGGCTTGACCTCGATAACCGTGAAACGCTGGTCGCGGTGCTCGATCATGTAGTCCGGCACGTAGCTTCGCTGCGTACCGTCACGGTCGGCGATCAGCTCGAACGGCTGCGATGCGATGCGGACGACGCGCTGATCGAAGTCTTCGAGCAGCAGCACCGCGAGCTCCAGCCGACTCTCGTAGCCGACGAAGTTTCCGGTCGTCGCTGACCAGTAGCGTCCGGGATAGTGACGCTGCCCACGGTGCCAGCGGAACGTCCGTCGCGGCTCGGCCGCGAAGACATCTCGAGCGTCGAGATCATGGAGTAACCCGCCCTTGAGCCGGTCACCGTCGGCTCGAAGGGTAAAGCGTGTGTGATTCACAGCAGCCCCTCCAATCTGTTGGCATCCGCGGATCGCGTATTCCAACATTGAGGTTCGCACGTGGCGGCCGGTGTTGCAAGCCGACACGAGCAGATCGGACCCACGCTGCTCGCCCTATAGTGAATGTCGCATTCACTAGGTGTTACCTACGTGAGATACACAACAGGGCCCTCACTCGCGGCGCCGACCTGAAATCGGGTCGCCGCGACGAAACCAGAGTGCCCGTGAGAAAATCTGGCAATGGACGTCATGACGACTGAGCAGAACGTGGAGCTGTCGAAGATCGTCTTCGGCAGCAACCACATGCTCGCGCTCATGGCCGAGATCGCCCGTTCGGAGGACGGTCGATTCTCAACGCCCGGCTTGGTCGCCGCCACCGGATTCCCCACCAGTACCGTGCACACTCTGCTGATGCGACTCAAACGCGGGGGGTTTATCCGGCGAACTGGCGAGGCGACCTCCGACCGAGTTGCGATCTACGAGCGCGAGATCCATCCCACTTGGGAGTACGCGCTGCGTCTGGAAGCGGACGCTGATGCCCTCGCCGCTGGGACGTATGCGCGTCAGTGGCCGACCGAGCAGTCATCCAAGTAGCCAGGGCGGCACGAGCGAAGGCCATGGCTTCGCCTAATTGGTATGGCATCCTGCATACATGGGCGTCGGTGAAGATCGGTATGAGTCCTTCGCGACCGCGGTCGAGGATCCCTATTTCGGTGCGCTCCTCGGAACAATCGATGAGCCGGGCGGTACCGCGACGGCAAACCAAGCCGGCCTCCTGACCCGCGCGTGGTGGGACTCGCACGGCACCGGACCCACCTGCGCAGAACTGATCGGCGCCGTCTTCGAGGTCGACGACTGGGACGATGCGATCGACGACCCCGGGCGAACTCTCCTTGAGCGCCATGAGCAGCTCGACCTCCTCCACCGCTGGCTCATCAGCTACTGGTGCCGCCTCGGCACGATCTCGTTCCTCCCCGGGCACGACGACATCGTGAGGCCTGGTCGCATCGATCCAGCGGCGCTGAGCGGCACCGATGGAACCGAGTAAAGTGGCCGGTTCTGTTCAAGGAGGGGACATGCGCGAGGTGCTTGTCGGCGGCCGCTCCGTCGCCGTGACGCACATCAGGACTGAGCAGACCGAGTACGGCGACATCCAGCGATACCGCGTGGATGTCTCGGGCTACGACGCACCAACCCGGATCGCAATTCTGCGCACAGACAGCTCGGTAGACGCCCGCGTCTTGGCGGCAGTGGTCGACTCCGAACTTCTGCTCGGATACAAGGGCAGTGAGGAGTCGGGTCTCCTCCGCGACCCCGCGCTCCGCGCGTGGCGAGACGAGCACCGCAACGAGATCAAAGAGCTGCTCCAGCAGCTTCATCGTGAGGCGGACGCGCTTCCGCCTGAGCCCGTGACGAAAGCCGAACGCACGCTGCTGCGCGCGTTCGACATGGACGACGATCTCGATGATGCCTGAGTACTCCGCATTTCGACTTCGATCAGGTCGACTCCATCACCTCGGATACGCACTTCAGCCACGCACGAATCATCCAGTTCGCCGACCGCCCGTTCACAACAGTCGACGAGACGGATGCCGAGCTCGTCCGGCGGTGGAACCAGACGGCCGGAGCCGACGATATCGTCCTGCACCCGGGCGATCTCGCGCTCGGACCGATCGCCTATTCACCCGCACTAACTGCGCAGCTTCACGGACGCCGCCTCCTCGTTGCAGGCAACCACGACCGCGTCTTACCAGCGACGCAGACCAGCCGCGCCATCGAGCGATTCATGCCGCTATGCGGAAGCTGGCACCGCGAAGCATCGCACTTGATTACGTCAGCTCTACTCGGGGCAAGTCAGAACCAACAGGAGAATCCGGGAAACCGAAGAGCCGTCTGTGCTGACGAGCGTGAGCAGGGTCAAGATGGTGGTCGGGGTGCCGGGTGAGTTCGCCTGTGCGGCGCCCGTCGCGGTCGATCACCGCCCAGTCGTCTGTGAGGGCGAGTGCGCCGTGGTCAAGCATGATGTGGTGGTTCGGGCATAGACAGAGCACGTTTGCGTCGGTGTCGGGACCGTCGCTGCCGCCTCCCAGGGGCACCAGATGGGCGCCTTCGCTATAGGCGCCGGCGAGGGTCTGGATCCGAATCCCGCAGATCTGGCAGTGGTGGTCGTAAAGCGCTTTCACCCGGGCAGGGACAGCAGCATCACGGACCAAACGGTAGTGGGTGACCAGGGCGCGCTGTATATGGCCGGCGATCACCGGTCGGTCCGGTTCGGCGGCGGGCTGCATCTGCCGCAGTCGGAATTGGCAGATGATGTGCCCGTCGACGCCGTCGCGCAGGTAGGCGTCCTCGACGGCGAACAGGCCCCCATACTCGAACTCACCTGCGGTCTCGCGGATCAGGCGGACCGGTTGGCCGGACTCGATGTTGCCGGCGAGGATGCGATTCAGGCCGGTGAGGGATTGGTCGGCGATCACCCGGCCGGCGCGAGTGTTGCCCGAGCCGGTGAGATAGAGGATCCCGCCGAAGTCAAGGTCGTCGGGACGGCCGGCGGGAGCGAGGACGCTCTCGGCTCCAATTCCGGGAACAGGGCCGCCGCAGATGATTTGGCGGATGTCGTGATGTACGCGCCGATCGTAAAGGGCGCGGCGGGTGCGGAACCGCGCTCCGGTCGGCACCCCGGGGACGAGCCCGTAGGTCATACCCGTTCCCGGCGAAGGTACCCGCGGTTGCCGAACAGCATCTTCCGGTCGAGGAAGCGGTTGTAGTAGGAGCAGGAGGGTTCGCCGAGGTGAAGGCAGGCCAGGCAGGCGCCGGAGGCGCGGTCGCAGCCGGGGTCGAGAGGGCAGCGGGTCTCCGCGTCCAGCTGCAGGTCGAGCACCCTGTCCAGTTCGGTTTCGAACACCGATTGCAGGCCGCCAAGGACGAAATCGCCGCGGTTCGAGGCGTAGATGAATACGCCGAGGTGTTCGGGGACGAGGTATTCCGCGAGGGATTCCCGATCAAGGCCCGCCAGTACCGCGAGCTGGCGGATGAAGCGGTGCGCGTAGGAGTGCAGGAGGGTTAGAAGAGCGGTGCCAGCGGTGGGCTGGCGGTCGTCATCGCCACGGGCGGGGATGGTGACCGCGCTGAGGATCGCCAGGCGGGCGGCGCGGGGGTCAGCTGGCGCGGCGGGGAGAAGGCCGCGCTGCTGCAGCCATGCCGCGACCCGCACTGGGTCTAGGCGCAGGTAGAGCGCTTCGGTCTCGTTCGCGTCGCCGTGCAGCCGGAGGGTGCGACCTCGACCGGAAAACGCGACCAGCCGGGTCTCGCCGGCGGGTTTGCCGCCCCGCGTGTACCCGTAGACGGCGCGCAGCACCGGGAAGCGGTCGACGTGGTCGACGTCGAGCAGCCCGGCAGCGGCGATGGCCGGCAGGTAGCGGTGCTGGTAGAGGGTACGCAGTTGGTCGCCGACGGGGTCACCCGGTAGACCGCTGGCGCGGCGGCGGCCCTCGTACATGGCCAGCGCGATCTCCAGCGCCCCGGTCTCAGCGGCGTCACGGGCCGCCGGTTGCAGCGGCAGCGGAGCGGGCGCGTCGGCCAGGCCACCGCCAGCGGCGGCGGAGTCCGCGGCGATCTGCGCGACGGCCGGGTCGAGTCCCTGACCGATGAGGGTGTCCAGCAGGGATTGGCGGGTGGGCGCCTGGCTCTCGGGTCGGTCGGTCGGCATGTCGGCGAGCACCCAGCGCAGGCACTTGTCCTTCCCGCCGTCGGCCAGCAGCGCCCGCAGCTGCTCAGGGCGGGCGGGGTTGACCATGGTGAACGAGTGTGCGGTATAGACGGACGCGGCACGGTGGACATTGACCACCACTGACGGCTGATGGCAGGCGGGGCAGGGGCGTCCGCCGCCCAGTCCGGATGGCAGCGATCGGTTGCAGACCGGGCAGTGGAAGTCGAGGTCGCGGACGCTGCTGCTTGAGGAGTGACGCACGGCGACCTGCCCGTGGGCGGGGCAGCGGGGTACGAATGGGGAGTCGACCCATCCGCAGTCGTGGAAGGCAACAAAGTGCATCTGCCGCCAACTGCTGCTCCCGCATTCGCAGCGGCCGCGCTGGTTGCGGATCCGCCGGCAGGTGCCGCAACGCCACACGCTGGGGAAAGTGTCCACCTTGACGCCCTGTTCCGGGTTTACGCCGATGACCTCCACGGGCCGGCCAGCGTGCAGGTCCGCGGAGAGATTGTTGTCGGTGTTGTTTGTGCGCCAGATGTCGACGGCGGACAGCAGTCGGCGGCGGATCGCGTCTGAGTCGACGGGGATCGCGACGGGGTTGGTCCACCCGTCGACTTTCCAGATGCGGCCCTGGATGTCCACAGTCTGCGCGGGTAGGTGGGAAAACAGGATCTGGCTGGAGCTGCGCAGTTCTCTCATGGTCAGTCGTCTCCGTACACGGGGATACCCGCTTCCACGTCCCGCAGTGACCGCATCACGGGGCCGCTGGGGGAGAGCTGGTTGGGCCATTGCGCCTGGGTGGCGGTGTCGTTGAGGTTGTCGAAGAATCCGGTCTCCCATTCGGCGATGTCACGGCGCAACAGCTCTTCGAGCGGCCCGTCCATGCCGAGCGCGTCGGTAAGAGCGACAGTCTCGGTCGCGGCAGTGATCCCGGCGGCGGCGTAGTAGTCGCGGACGGCGCGGACGGTGGTCAGCGACTTCGGTGAGCGGTATTCGTGGATGGCGAGGCGGCGGGCTTCGGCGGCCCCGACGGCGGTGAGGGCGAGCACATGGCGGCTGGCTCGGGTGATGGGGATGGGTTCGACGAACCGGTCGCCTTGCAGGATGAACTTCTGGAACTGAGCGTAGGTGGCGACCTCCCGTTCCCGGGTGATGCGGTGCAGCACGTACACCACGCCAGGCCAGCGGCGGCCGACCCGGGCAGAGGTCTGGATGAACTCAGCGGTGGTCAGCGGCAGTCCTTTCATGACCATCACGTTGAGCCGGTCGATGTCCACGCCGTGGGAAATCATGCTGGACGCGGCGATCAGATGAATGCGGTCGGCGAAGTCGGGCTCGGGGCGGTCCAGCCGCTCGAGCACATCGCGGACCTGGTCGAACCCGGTTCCGCCGGTGAGGGACTCGGCGTTGACAGGGAACGGGAACTCGGTCTCTGCGGAGCGGCGGGCGGCTTCGACGTCCTTGACGGTGTTTCCGTAGACCAGGTTGACGCCGTACTGGCCGACGAGGTGGTCGGCGTGGGCGACGGGGATGCCGAGCGGGTCGCAGATGGCGGCCGGGTCGGCGATGAGGTCGCGGATGCATTTCTGCAGGGTGGTCAGCGCCCGGTCGGACACGAACTCGAGGGTGACGCCACGGGGCGCGACGGCCACGTAGCGACGGGCGGGGAGAGCTGTCGGTTCGGACCAGAACGACTCGTCGACGCTGGGCCCGGGCTGCGGGAACACCCGCGCCTTCCGCCGGTAGAGGACGTCGATCTGCCGGCGGAAGCCGCTGAGGGTCGCGGAGGAGGCGACGATCTTCGCACGGGTGCCGGTGAGGGCGTGCTGGAGGTGGTCGAACAGCGACTCGTAGTGGGAGTCGACCGCGCCGAGGGAGTCGCGCAATAGGTGTAGTTCGTCCTGCAGCCGGTAGCGGGGCGCGTATCGCTCGGCGGGCATCGGCAGCGGACCGCGGGGGCCCGTGCAGCCGGGCACCAGACAGCCGGCGGGTGTCTTGCTGCGCGCGGCGTAGCAATAGCCGTGGCCGGGGCGGGTGCACTTAGCAGCGGGGGCGCCGACGAAGCCGCGCATCGCGCCCTGCATGGCGATGGACGCCGCTTTGTCGAGTGTGCCGACGATCACGGTGGGCAGGAACCGGTAGATCTCCTGGTCGACGACCCGGAACGGGAGCGGACCATCCTTCCACGGGCACTGCTCATTCGAGCAGATGTGGTCGAGTGTCCACAGCGCCCGGTTGAACCGCATCCGCGGTTCCGGGTCCTGGCAGAACGGGCAGCGCAGCAGCACCTGGTAGCGAGCAGCCGCGTCGCGGTGGTGGGCGAGGTCGTCTTCCGGGTCGATCTTGTTCGGGACGGAGCTGGCGCCAACGAAGAACCCTAGCGAGATCGGCTCACCGCCGATGTGGTGGGCGCGGCGCTGGAGTTCCGCGCCGGCCAGCGCGTCGGCGAAACGCTGCGTCTGTTGCAGCGACAGGCTGCGCAGCGGGAACCGGGTCCACGCGGTGATGCCGTCGGTCTTGCCGGTGAGCCGGTCGTAGATGATGGCCGTGACAAGCAGTCCCAAGTAGGTCTCCGTCTTGCCTCCCCCAGTCGCGAACCAGACCGTGTCGACGTGGTCGGCGTCGGCCGGATCGATGATGCCGGGTAGCGCGGCGACAAGAAACCCGATCTGGAACGGCCGCCAGGTGTCGTACTTCCCGGCGGCGGAATGTTTCAGTGCGGCGGACGCGATGCGGAACGCGGCGAGCAGGTGCGGGTCGTCCTGCAGCGCTCGGTAGCCCTGCTCAAGACGGTCGATCTCAACCCGGAAGTCATCGCGTCCGACGGCGGCCTCGTCCCACATCGCCGGCGACCAGTCCGTGGACCGGTGCTGCAGCGCTTCGTCGGACCAGTGCATGTCGCCCCACTCCCGGGCAGCGTCGATGAGCGCGCGGACCGGTGGTAGCGGGTCGGCGGCAAGCGTGTCGAAACGGAGGTCGGGGTGAGGGCGCGGGGAGTTCCAGTAAGACGGGCGGTTCTTGTCGACGCTGATGACGTCAGAAGTGGTGAACACCCCGTCGGTGGTGTCGACCCCACAGTTGATGCCGATCGCGGGGATGCTGCGGTCGTAGCGGAACGAGTCGGGCAACGCCTCAAGCTGAAACTCGTCGCAGGGAAGGCCGGCAACGGAGAGTGTGGTCTCGTAAAGGTGGGTTTCGGGGTGCCGCTGGTCTGGGGCGTCGCTGACGTTGACGAGGGAGAAGACCAGTTCGGTGTGGTCGCGCCAGGTCTCCACGTCCACGCGCAGTTCGGCGTGCCGGGCGTCTAGACCCAGCGTTAGCAGCTGCTTCTCGAAGGCCGTGGCTCCGTTGTCGGAGAGATGCCCGTCGGGGGAGATGGTCGCCTCGACGTCGACGACGATCGGGGCGGATTTGGTGAAGCTGCCGTCCGTCTGCTTCTGCCAGCACCGGAACCCGGCGTGAAGCTGCACCTGCCAGGGGCCATCGGTGGCGGGTCGGACCCGGATGCCGATCGCGCACGGGTCCAGCTTCTCGGCGCGGGGTCCGAGCGGGCTGGTTATCACCACCGTCTCCGGGGCGAGCCTGCCCAGCCAGAACCGATTGCGGGGTGCGGTGTCCAGACGTTCCTGGTGGTCCCCGCGGGCCTCCGTGACCAGGCGCTCATGCATCCATTGCAGGAACCGCCACGATGAGGCGTAGAGGTGGTCGGGGTCCAGGGCCGTGCTCATGCGTGGGTCCCTTCTCATTCGGTGTCGGTTAGCGGGCTGAGCGCGGCGCGCAGCCGGGGCGAGGCAAGAATCTTGTTCAGGATCTGGCGTGCCCGTTCCCGTGTAACCCCGAACGCGTCGCCAATCTCCTCGAGGGTACGTTCGCGGTCACCGTCTAGCCCGTATCGCAGCTTCAGCATCTGCACAGCATGAGCGGTGGCGCCTTTGGCGGACGCGGTCTGCGCTTCGTCGATCTCATCCAGGACGTGGCGGATCTGGGCGCGGATGATGGTGCGGACCACTTCGTCGGCGACATCCTCGGCGTATAGGTTCAGCAGATCGCCGAGGTCCGTGTCCTCGTCCTCCCCGATTCGCTGGTCGATGCTGACCGGTTCCCGGCCGGCGTCAAACAGTCCTCGCACGTCGCCGGGGTCCATGCCGAGGTCGGCGGCGATCTCCTCCGGGGTGGGTTCGCGGTCCAGGGTGGCCTGCAGCCGTTCACGGACCGCGGTGACGCGGGCCAGCTTCTCGGCGACATGCACCGGCAGCCGGACCAGCCGGCCCCGGTCGGCCAGCCCCCGCTGGATCGCCTGCCGGATCCACCACGTCGCGTAAGTAGAGAACTTGTAGCCGAGGGTGTGGTCGAACTTGTCCGCCGCGCGCATCAGCCCGAGGGTGCCCTCCTGGATGAGGTCGGCCAGGTCCATGCCGTGCGGCCGGTAGCGGCGGGCGATGGACACCACCAGGCGCAAGTTGGCGAGCACCAGCTGATCGTGGGCGCGGCGGCCGTCCTCGACCTGACGAGCTTCGTCGCTCCCCGGGGCGGGTTGTGGGTCGGCGGCGAGGATCCGCTGTCCGATGCTGATCCGCCGACCCAGCAAGACTTCCTCGTCCGCAGTGAGTAGCTTCATCCGTCCCGCCGATCGCAGCATCAGGCCGACGGTGTCCCGTCCGGCGCGCGCCTCGGCGGGCGCGACGGCTGAGGGCAGGTCGTCCTGGTTATTGTCGACGACGAGCACGCCGAGGCCCCGCAGCGCGGTGAAAACGGCCGCGGTCTGCTGCCCGTCGAGCCGGTGCTGGTCGATGAGGCGCTGCAGATCGGACAGGTGCAGAAAGCCTTGTCGTTCGCGGTCGGCGACGGCATCCTCCACGCATTCGTCGACCGGTGTTGCCCCCACATCTGCACTCTAGAGGCACAGGCCGACGCGGGTGCGTATCTGCGTTTCCAGCTCCGGTGACGATTGCCCCGACCGGTCAGGCTGGGACGAGTTCGCGCTCGCGAGCAACGGCGAGTGGCGCAGCGGAAACCGCCGGAGCTGGCTCGGCAAATGCGGCAGCGGCGGGCAGCAGCAGGGCGCCCAGTTCGCGCATCAGTGCCGGAGGTACGGCATTGCCGATCATGGTGGCCAGCGCTCCACGACCGGTGACAGCGGTGAAGTCGAAGTAGTCGGGGAAGCCTTGGATTCGCGCCGCTTCGTGCGCGGTGAGCGCGCGGGTCTGGTCAGGGTGCATGTACCGGCCCTGTCCGATGCTGCCGAACCCGCTGGTGATTGTCTGCGCCGGCAGCTCCCAGTTCAGCCGTCCGTACATGGATTTGTAGGAGTGCGCGGTCTGGTGGCACGGCGGCCGCAGGTGCGGGGGCAGATCGTACTCGTCGTTCTCGAGCAGGTACTTCATGCGGGCGACATTGGTGGAGTTAGCGACGGGGACTCGGTCATAGCCGGCACGGTCGGCGAGGTCGGCGAGGTCCTCAATCGCCCAACGTAGAGTGCGGCCCGCAGCAACGGTGTTGCCTAGTAGCTGGTCCAGCAGGGTTTGCGCCGGTGCCGCGGAGGCTGCGGAGGCGAGGAGGATGTGTCGGCGACGGGTCTGCGCGACGCCGAGAGCGTGGAGGCTGACGATGCCGGTGGCGACGGTGTAGTGCAGGCTCTCCAGGTGCTCAATGGTGCGTTGCACGACCTGATCGGTGTCGCGGCGCACCGAGGGCACGTTCTCGATGATCACGAACGCGGGGTGGAGGATCTCGGCCGCGCGCGCCATCCTCGCGTACAGCTCGTTCTTCGGGTCGCGGCGGCGGGTGATGTTATTGAGGTTGCTGTGCCCCTGGCAGGGTGGGCCGCCCATCAGAATCGCTGTGCGGGGGTGAGCTTGAGCGGTGGCCTGTTCGGTCGGGGTAGCCGGGGCGCCGAGGTCGCCGTCGAAGTAGGACTCCACGGCGGCGGTCACCGCGTTGGCGTCGGGGAAGTTGGCGGTGTAAACGATGGTGGCATCGGCTTCGAAATCGACGGCGAGGGTGATGTCTAGGCGGCAGCCGGCGTCGGTGGCGGCTTGTTCGAGGCCGAGGCTGAGTCCGCCGCAGCCGCTGAACAGGTCCACGACGTTGAGCACGGGGCCGTCTTCGGGCAGCGGCGGCCGGACCGGGGTGCGGAGGGTGGAGTGGTCGGCGAGCACTCTCGTACGTTACGCCGATACGCGGCCCGCCTCGAGCCGATCGCGGGCGCGCCGCGGAGCGTCGTCCTGACGCGGCGGCCCGGTGTGTACGGGTTCAGAAGCTCTCGTATTCCACCGGGTCGGCGACGCGCAGCCGCGGCTGAGTCTCGATGATCTCGTCAGGCGCGGGTGGTTCCAGGATGGAGGGCAGACGGGGTACCGGCCCCCAGGCCCGCCATTGCGTGCGTAGGCGTTGCAGCGCGGGCTGCTCGTCGACCGACCATGGGTCGGCGGGGTGGGTCGTGCCGATCCACTGCTGCAGCTGCCGCACGGACGCGTGGACGCTGTCCAGCCGGACGGTGCGTGCCGGGATGATCCGGCGGGTGTTCTCGATGGCGACGGCGACAACCTGCAGCCGGACGCCGAGCAGCCGGCGGGTGTCGGGGTCCCAGGACGGCGGGCTGCCGTCGATCACGCCGACGGCGTCGTCGGCGGCGATCCAGGCCACGGCGCGGAGGGCCGTGGCGGGCGGTTCCAGCTGCAGCCGGGCGGAGTAGTTGGCGGGCAGGAACGCGCCGAGCGGCATCTGGTCAAGGCGGGAGACGGCATACTCCCAGGCGGGCATTGCGGCGTCCAGGGCAGCGGCGTCGACGGTCAGCAGGGGGCCGTCGGAGTCGATGCTGCTCACCGCGAACGACTCGGTGCGAGGCAGCAGTCGTCGGGCGAGCAGCAGCGCCTGCAGGCACGGGTTGATGTCGGGCATGCCGAGACGCTGCACCCGGAACTGGGCGTGCGGGGTGTTCAGGCGCGCTTCCACCAGCAGCAGCCGGTTGGTGCCGAAGAACCCTCGGACGCGGTCCGCGGTCGGCATCCTCCCCTCCTCCTCGGCGGAGGGGAGCACTGGCGAAGGCCGCGGGGCCTGCAGTGCTCGTATGGCGGCCAAGCCGGCGAGGGCACCCTGCGTGAACGAGAACCCGACCAACAGCGCGGTAAGCACGTCGTCGTACGGGACCGGTCCGTCCGGGGTGAGGAACTGGTCGGCAAACCCGTCCCACACCAGTGACTCGTGGGTCGCGCTGTTGCGCACGGCGGGCAAGACGACGATGCTACTCAGCTGCGACAAGGTGCCGCCGTCGGCCATGAGCTGTTCACGCAGCGGGCCGAGGGTGGGCGGTTGGCTGCATTGACCGGCCTGGAGGCAATGCAGCGCCCAGGCGAACCGGCGGAACGGGCCTTCCACCGTCCGCTTGTATGCCTCGGCGACCGCGCTCGCGCGGGCCTCCATGTCGTCCCGTGCAGTCTCGCCGGTGTGCAGAGCGCGGCGGACAGCTTCCTCGGTGTGCCGCAGCGCGGGTTCGCTTGCGCGCAGCTGCTGCTCGACCTGCCCGGAGAGGACCGGGTCGGCAGTTAGGTAGCCGCGGGTGAGCATGTTGACTGCGAGGTACGCGAATACCGGGTCTTCGCAGTCCAGCAGACGTCCAACGATGGAGATCCCGGCAAGTACATCAGTCACATACGGGACGCCGAGGGCGACCAGGTGCGGAAGCAATCGGCGCAGGAGCGGCTCGGCCCGGTGCGCATAGTGCTGCAGCACCAGTTCCGCGCGGAACACTCCGAGCGAGTCGACTGGGTCGTGCGGCATGTCGAATGCAGTGCTCAGCGCGCCGCCAGGAGGGCAGTGAGTGACTCGAGCCGCCCACCAGGAGGATGCGTCGTCCAGGGCGCGCAAGGTATCGGCGGGCACAACGCCGCCGGTCTCGACAGCGGTCGCGACCTGTCCGGGGAGGCGGTCGAGGATGTCGAGGAGTTCGTCCGCGCGGTTCGAGTCGTAGGGGGCGAACGGTTCCAGCGCCAGCAGCATGCTGGCCGCGCGCGCGCGTTCGCCCAGCAGGGTGCTGATCCGCTGCCGCAGCGCGTTGAAGCTGCGGTCGGGTAGGTCGGCCGCGTCCCCGATCGCGGCAGCGCAGCGAGCCAGAGCTTCCACGTGCACCCGCCAGGGACGATCCTCGATGGGCAGAGTATGCAGATCACGGGCCGAGCGGGGCAACGCTGCGGTGGTGCGCAGCGGCTGCACCAGGCGGGCTAACGCGGCGGCGGGGAGCGTCATGTATACCCTCCCGGAAGTAGTGCCCCGTAGAGTGGTGTAACGATCCCGGCCAGTAAACGTCAGCGTGGCCACCGGGATCTTCCTTCGAGGAAACTCTCACATCCCACTCGAAAGGCGTCACACCGATGACCACTCCCTCTA
>NZ_JAMXSA010000060.1:0-15726 GCF_024124465.1 Microbacterium sp. CnD16-F | reverse complement strand
CGCGGCTCTTCGTGCGCGCGGAGCCGCTCGGCGAGATCGCGACCGGACCGCGCGTCGGGGTCGCGGGCGTCGCCGGGACGGACGCGTTCCCGTGGCGCTTCTGGATCCCGGGCGACCCGTCGGTGTCGGCGTTCCGCTGGGGGCGCGGCGCGCGCGAGGCCGCCGGCGGGTGAGCCGGTGCCGGTTGCCGAGGAGATGACGGTTATCGAGGAGCGGATGCCGCGGCTCGCCCCTCGGGAGCCTCCATCTCCTCGCGAAGCGACGGCTAGGCGGCGCGGGTCGCGAGGATGCTGGTCGTTCCGCTGGTCCCGGTGTTCCTGACGTTCGTCGTGCTCGTCCTGGCCCTCACCGTCTGGGCCGGCGCCGTCGTCCTGCGCGAGAGCGCCCGCTGACGCGGGCCCGGCGGCGGCGTCGTCCGCGAAGCGACGCGGGAACACGCGCGGGTGCCCGGGTGTTCGGGACGGGGTGGGATGCCGCATCCCGCCCGACTCCGTGAGGTGATCCCCATGACCGACGCTCCGATCGACGCCGCCGCCCGGCTCGAGGCCGCCCTCGCGTCGCTGGATCCGTCGGCGCGCGTGCAGGCCGCGATGACGGCGGGCACGCACCCGCGGTCGGAGTACATCCCGGTGCTGGTGGCGCAGTGCCGCATCGAGCCGCAGTTCCTCGTCCGCGAGATGCTGACGTGGGCGCTGACCCGTCACGACGCCGACGAGGTGCTCGACCTGCTGGTCGGCGAGCTGCGCTCGCGCGGCGCGCAGGTGCGCGCGCAGGCGCTGCACACGATGTCGAAGATCGGCGGTCCGCGGGTGTGGCCGGCGGTCACCACCGAGCTGCTGAAGGATGCCGACGACACGGTCGCGCGCACCGCCTGGCGGACCGCGGCGCGGCATGTGCCGGCAGCCGAGGCATCCGCTCTCGCCGATGTGCTGGCGACGCAGTTCGCGCGCGGCGAGGACGACACCCGGCGGAGCCTCAGCGAGGCGTTCGCGACGATCGGCGAACCGGCGCGGCCGCAGGTGGACTGGGCGCTGGCGACCGGTGGCCCGTACACGCGAGCGCACGCCGCGGTGACCGCCCGGCTGATGGACGACCCCGAAGTGACGTACGCCGAGGCGGTCGTCGCGGTGGGGGAGTCGGCCTGAGTCAAGGCGACACGCCCGGCCGTGCTAGACTGACTCTTCGTCTGCGCGCACTCCAGCACGCAGTTCGCATCCCACCTCCAGAAGACGGCTCTTGAGTCGTGTCCGGATGCGGGGTGCAGACAAGGGATCTTGGGTGGGGCCGTCCGGCTTCACGGTACTAAGGAGACATCACCATGGCAGCAGTGTGCCAGGTGACTGGAGCAGTTCCCGGCTTCGGTCACAACATCTCGCACTCGCACCGCCGGACGAAGCGCCGCTTCGACCCGAACGTGCAGAAGAAGACCTATTTCGTTCCTTCGCTTGGTCGCAAGATCACGCTGAACGTCTCGGCTAAGGGCATCAAGGTCATCGACGCCCGCGGCATCGAGTCGGTCGTGAAGGACCTCCTCGCGAAGGGTGTGAAGCTCTAATGGCGAAGAAGGCTCAGGACGTCCGTCCGATCATCAAGCTGCGCTCGACCGCCGGCACGGGGTACACCTACGTGACGCGCAAGAACCGCCGCAACAACCCCGACCGCATCGTGCTGAAGAAGTACGACCCGGTGATCCGCAAGCACGTCGAATTCCGAGAGGAGCGCTGATCTCATGGCCAAGAAGAGCAAGATCGCGCGCAACAAGCAGCGTGAGGTCGTCGTCGCTCGCTACGCCGAGAAGCGTGCCGAGCTGAAGAAGACCCTCGTCGACCCGAACGCGACCGACGAGGCCCGCGAGGCCGCCCGCGTCGGCCTGCAGAAGCTTCCCCGCAACGCGTCGCCCGTGCGCCTCCGCAACCGCGACGCCATCGACGGTCGCCCCCGCGGCCACCTGTCGAAGTTCGGCATCTCGCGTGTCCGCTTCCGCGAGATGGCGCACCGTGGCGAGCTGCCCGGTGTCACCAAGTCGAGCTGGTAAGCAACAGCATCCGCACGAAGCCCCCGTCCTCGGACGGGGGCTTCGTCGTTCCCGGGGGGTGGATCCGCTCGCCGGGTCGCGGTCAGACGAGACTCGCGACGAGCTCTTCGACTCGTCCTCGGATGTCGTCTCGGACCTCCCGGACCACGTCGATGGGCTGGCCGGCGGGGTCGGTGAGCTGCCAGTCCTCGTACCGCTTGCCCGGGAAGATCGGGCAGGCGTCGCCGCATCCCATCGTGATCACGACATCGGCCTGGCGGACGGCATCGGTCGTGAGGATCTGAGGAACGGCGCCGGTGAGGTCGATGCCTTCCTCCGCCATGACGGCGACCGCGTTCGGGTTGACGGCGTTGCCGGGCTCGCTGCCGGCGGAGAACACGTCGATGCGGTCGCCCGCGATCGCGCGGAGGTAGCCGGCGGCCATCTGCGATCGGCCGGCGTTGTGGACGCAGACGAAGAGGACGGCGGGCTTGGTGGTGTCGGTCATGAGTGCTCCTGCGGTGTGCTGTTGGGTCGGATGGGGACGACGGCGCGGGCGGCGGTGCGATCGGCCGTCGGGTAGAGGACGAGGAGGAGCGCGACTCCGACGGCGGCGCCGACGAGTTGCGCCAGGATGAACGGCATCACGGAGGCGGGGGCGATCCCGGTGAACGTGTCGGTGAAGATCCGGGCGACGGTGACGGCGGGGTTCGCGAACGAGGTCGAGCTGGTGAACCAGTAGGCGGCACCGATGTAGGCCCCGACCGCCGCGGCGGTGACAGCGGCCGTGGTCGTGCGCGCGAGGGCGAACACCAGCAGCACCAGTCCCGCGGTGGCGACCACCTCCCCGACCAGCTGCCCTGCGGTCGCGCGGGGAGTGGTCGAGAGCGTCGGGGCGACGTTGAACATGACGCTCGCCAGCAGGGTGCCGGCGACTCCGCCCGTGATCTGAGCGGCGACGTACGCGCCGAGGTCGGTCGACGAGAGGCCGCCGGCACGACGGCGCGACAGCACCCAGTCGGCGAGGGAGACGGCGGGGTTGAGATGGGCTCCCGATACGGGGCCGACCAGGAGGATCAGCACGGCGAGGCCGAGGGCGGTGACGAGGCTGTTCTCGAGCAGTTGCAGGCCGACATCGTTCGGGGACAGTCGCTGAGCGGCGATCCCCGATCCGACGACGACCGTGACCAGCATCCCGGTCCCGAGGAATTCGGCGGCCAGGCGGCGCATCAACGGCGGTCGCGCCGACGACGGCGAGCGCGGTCCGGCATCCATGATCAGACGGATGCCGGGGACCGGCCGACCTGCAGCAGCGCGGCGGGCGGGGCGCAGCATGCACCACCGTCGAACAGTCCCGCACCCCCGCACACACCGGTGTCCGGCAGGGACAGCTCGACACGGCGGGCGGCCTCGCGGTCGCCGGCGAGCTCCGCCACGACGCTTCGCACCTGCTCGTAGCCGGTCAGTGCGAGGAACGTCGGCGCGCGCCCGTACGACTTCGATCCCACGAGGTAGAAGTCGGGTTCGGGCTGGGCGAGGTCCGCGGCACCGGTCGCGGCGACGGACCCGCAGGAGTGCACGTTGGGGTCGATCTCGGCGGCTATCCGGGGGGGTGCCTGCAGCGTCGGGTCCAGCTCCAGCCGCAGCTCGGAGAGGAATGACAGATCGGGACGGAACCCGGTCAGCACGACCACCCGATCCGCAGTGAGGGTGCGGCCGTCCTCAGCGACCAGGACGGCGCTCTCGCCCGCGCGAGTGACACGCTCGACGCGGAACCCGGTGACGAGCGAGACGAGACCGGCGTCGACGTACTCCTTCGCCGTCTTCCCGAGCGCCCCGCGAGCGGGCAGCTCGTCGGCGTCGCCCCCGCCGAAGGTGTTGCCGGCCGTCGCTCGCCGCAGCGCCCACGTCACGGTGGTCGACGGATCGCGCCGCGCCATGCGCGCAAGGGCGAGGACAGCGGTGACAGCGGAGTGGCCGGAACCGATCACGACGGTGTGCGTGCCGGCGAACCCGGCTCGATCTCGGAAGTCCGGGATGCGGTACGAGAGCAGATCCGCTGCGGCACTCTCTCCCAGCGCCGGGAGCCCGTCAGCGCCGGCGGGGTTCGGGGTGGCCCACGTGCCGGATGCGTCGATGACGGCACGAGCCTGCAGCCGATATTCCTCCCCCTCCGCGGGGGCGACGTGAACCGTGAACGGCTGATCCCCGCGTCCCGCGTCGACGAGCCGATCCCGGCCGAGACGCGACACGCCCGTGACGCGGGCGCCGAGGCGGATGCGATCGCCCAGGGCCGCTGCGAGGGGGGCGAGGTAGGTCTCGATCCACTGCTGTCCGGTGGGGTACCCCGCGGTCGGTGCCTGCCATCCGGTGGTGCTCAGGAGGCGCGCTGCGGCCGCGTCGATGAGTTCGGGCCACTCGGAGAACAACCGGACGTGCCCCCACTCGGCGACAGCGGCAGCCGGTGAAGCGCCGGCTTCGAGCACGACGACCGGCAGGCGCCGCTCGACCAGGTGTGCGGCCGCCGCCAGCCCCTGCGGGCCTGCGCCGATCACGACCACCGGCAATGCGTTCTCCATCTGGACCTTCCGATACACATCGACGAACCTCGATGGATCGAGAATGCCCAACGCATCGACAGATGTCAATACGACGTGGGAGGATGGCCTCATGCCCACGCATCTCCCGCTTCTCGCACCCACGGACGGGGCCGTGTGCTGCGGCACGGTCACGGGCAGTGTGATCTCGGTCGCGGATGCGGAGCGCACCGCGCGGGTCTTCAAAGCCCTCGGGGACCCGACCCGTGTGCGACTGCTCTCGCTCATCGCCGCATCCGACGATGGAGAGGCCTGCATCTACGACCTCACCGAACCGGTGGGTCTGTCCCAGCCGACCGTCTCGCATCACATGAAGCAGCTCGTCGACGCGGGACTGGCCACCCGCGAGCAGCGCGGCCGATGGGCCTACTACCGGGTCGTGACCGACGCCCTCGACGCGGCATCCCAGGCTCTTCGCCCATGACCCACGCGACCATCCGTGCCATGACTGCGAACGACTGGCCACAGGTGGAGTCGATCTACCGCGAAGGCATCGCCGCGGGAAACGCCACGTTCGAGAGCGAGCCCCCGTCGTGGAGTGACTTCGATCGAGGAAAGCTCGGCGTCGGCCGGCTCGTCGCGGCACACTCCGATGGCGCCGTGCTCGGCTGGATCGCCGCGTCCCGGGTCTCGGCGCGAGAGGTCTATCGAGGCGTCGTCGAACATTCCGTCTACGTCGCACATGACGCCCGCGGGCGCGGGGTCGGGAGAGATCTTCTCGCCGCGTTCCTGAGCGAGGCCGCAGCCGCCGGCATCTGGACGGTTCAGGCCAGCATCTTCCCCGAGAACACCGCCAGCCTCACTCTGCACGAGCGGGCCGGCTTCCGCCGCATCGGCCACCGCGAACGCGTCGCGTACATGACCTACGGCCCCTGGGCGGACACCTGGCGCGACACGATCCTCATCGAACGCCGGCTGGGCTGAACGGCCCCAAAACCCTCTTCGGCGGATTATCGATGGCGGATGACGCAGCTTCTGACGACGAGCGATGGCTCGTCATCAAGGGACGTCGATGGCGGCGCACCGACCCGTCGCTGCCCGCGGACCTCGTGGCGGCGCTGACCTCCCATCTCGGGCGCGGCAGATCAGGGGTGCGCCGCGCTCAGGGTGATCCGGATGCCACGGCAGCCGCCCGCAGACGCGTCGACCTGGCCAAGCACGGGCTCGGCGAGCGAGGTCCCTACTGGTGGGACGAGCCGGAGAGCGAGCGGCTGCACCGAGCGAGGCAGGCGCTCGCTGAGCTGGAGGGACTCGAGGACTGACGGGTCTCGACGCGTGGGATGGGGCGTCGTTGTTCGCGAACGCCGTACTCGTCACGCGATGGGGTGTCCGCCCTGGGAAGTAAGCGGTCCGCCATGTCTTGCTGAACCGAACGCGGGAGATCCAGGCCGGACCCGCGCCGATCACTCGTGACGTCTTCGGCGGCATCCCTCACCGGGGTCGAGTCCGCGCCCGACGACCCGGGGCTACGCTCGAACGGTCGGAGGGAGCCCCATGCCGCTGGATCCGTTCTTCCGCGAGCGACTGCGCACGCACCGCCGCTACCTCGTGAAGAAGGCGTGGACCGAGCTGACCGCGCGGTTCCGTCCGCCGCCGGCGGCGCCGGCATCCGCTTCAGCCACGAAGGCGAAGCCGCTCACCCCGCGCGAGCGACACCGTCGCGCGGCCCTCAACTGGGACCGCATGGAACTGCGCACCGCCGGCATCCCGGGCCCGCAGATGGAGACGACCGAGCACACCGTGCCGGTCGATGGGTACCCCGACGTCCGCATCCGCATCTACCGCCCCGCCTCGGCCCCGACCCCGGCGCCGGCGTGCCTCGTGATCGGCGGCGGTGCGTTCCGCATCGGCGGCATCGATTACCCGACGGCGGATGCCTCGTGTCGCCGCCGCGCCGACCGTTCCGGCGTCGTGCTCGTCGCGGTCGGCTACTCGCTCGCGCCCGAGCACCGCTACCCGACGCAGGTCGAGCAGGTCCACGCCGCGTGGGTGTGGCTGCACGCGCACGCCGCCGAGCTCGGACTCGATCCGGACCGGATCGGCCTGAACGGTGCCTCAGCGGGGGGATGCCTCGCGGCATCCCTCACTCTGATGAACCGCGACCGCGGGACCCGACAGGCGACCCTGCAGATCCTCGAAGTCCCCGTCACCGACCTCACCGGCCGCTGGATCGACCTGCGCGCGACGTACGCGCTGGGGGTGCCGGCGTTCATCGCGCTGCGCGAGCTGCGCTCGGTCGCCCGCACCTACCTCGGCGACCGGTCCCGCGCGCACGAGCAGTACGCCTCGCCGATGCGCGCGGCGTCGCATGCGGGACTGCCGCCCGCCGTCATCCTCACCGCGGAGTACGACCCGCTCCGCCGCGACGGCGCGACGTACGCGGCGAAGCTCCGCGACGCCGGGGTCGACGCCAGCGCGACGCGCTACCTCGGCGTCACGCACGACACCCCTCTCTATGTGGGCGCGCTGCCGGCCGCTCGCCGCTGGGAGGACGACGTCGTCGCCGCCCTGCGCCGCATCTGACGCGGATGCCGCGACACCAACCGCGGAGTTTCGCCCCGCATCCAGCCGTCACCCCGCCCAGGCGCTCGGATCGCACCGATTTTCCGCGGTTGCTGCCGCTCGCCCGTCGCCTGCCGCATCCGAATCCCGCGCCGTTCTCCGAATCCGATGACAGGCGACGGATGCCGACGGCACAACCGCGCGCAAAAGCAACCCCTCCCGCGGAAATCCGCGGAATCCGCCCGAATCGGCAACATCAGCCTCAAAAACCCCTTCTGACACACGACACGCCGGTCGATTACGGCCCAGGTGACCGAAGATCCGCGGAATTCCGGGGTTCGTGGGTATATTCGGGACCGGTCGCAACGACCAACCGGCGGAATCCCGTCGGCCCGAGTAACTGAAGACGGCGACCCGCCGTCTGGAGGAGCACCATGGCCATCACCAAGACCGAACTCGTCGCCAGCATCGCCAGCGCCACCGGCGAGAGCCAGGCCACCGTCTCGCGCGTCGTCGACGGCCTGTTCTCGTCCGTCTCCGAGGCCGTCGCCAAGGGCGAGAAGGTTTCGATCCCGGGCTGGATCGCGTTCGAGCAGGTCGAGACCTCGGCTCGCACGGGCCGCAACCCGCAGACGGGTGCCGAGATCAACATCCCCGCCGGCAAGCGCGTCAAGGTCAGCGCCGGCTCGAAGCTGAAGGCTGCCGTCAAGTAAGACGCTGCAGACGTACGAAGGGGGATGCCGAGAGGCATCCCCCTTCGGCGTTCCCCCACCCACCTGCGCGTAGGCTTGACGGGTGAACCCGCGTGCTCTCCGCTTCGCCGGCCCGGTGATCCTCGCGGGCGCGGGTCTCGTCGCGCTCCTGCTGGGCCTGGCCTACGGTGGCGGCGCCGCGCCGCTCGTGATCGGCGACCCCGGTCCGGTCGTCCGCTGGGGTCTCCCGGTGGCGGAGCTCGTCGTCAACCTCTCGGCCGCGCTCCTCGTCGGCTCGCTGGTGCTCGCGGTGTTCGCGTTCGCGTCGGGGTCGAAGGAGTTCGACCTGGCATTGGATGCCGCCTCCGCCGGCGCGGCGATCCTCACCGTCTCGGCGGGCACGACCGCCTACCTCACCTTCCTCAAGGTGATCCCGGCACGACCGAGCGCGGATGCGGCGTTCGGCGAGCAGCTCGGCCGCTTCCTCGTCGACACCGACCCCGGCCGCGCCTGGCTCATGACCACCGTCGCGGCTGCGGCGCTGACCGTCCTCGCGTTCGCCGTCCGCGGCTGGCTGGCGACCCTGCTGGTGACGATCCTCGCGATCGCCGCGATGGTGCCGATGGCGACCGCCGGCCACGCCGGCAGCGAGGCGAACCACAACTCGGCCGTCACCTCGCTCTCGCTCCACATCATCGCGGCAGCGGCGTGGCTCGGCGGTCTGCTGCTGATCGTGCTGCTGCGACCCGTGCTGTCGCGCGACAAGCTGGTCGTCGTCCTGCAGCGCTACTCGAGCATCGCGCTCGCCGCCTTCATCGTGGTCACCCTCTCGGGTGTCGCCCGCGCCCTCATCGGGCTCGTCAGCCCCGCGAATGTCTTCTCGCCGTACGGCGCGCTCGTCATGGTCAAGGTCGGTGCCCTGCTCGCGCTGGGTGTGCTCGGCGCGATCTACCGCCGACGGCTGATCGCCGGCATCCGCGACACCGCCGTCGCCGCACGCTTCTGGACCCTCGTCGCCGTCGAGGTGCTCTTCATGGGCATCGCCTCGGGCGCGGCGGTCGCCCTCTCGCTCACCCCGCCGCCGGTCGAGACGACGATGCCCACCGACGCGACGCCCGCAGAGGTGCTCACCGGGTCGCCGCTGCCGCCCGAGCTCACCCCGCTGCGCTTCGTGACGATGTGGGACGTCGACCCCATCTGGGCCTTCGCCGTCGGGTTCGGCCTGTTCTTCTACCTCGCGGGGGTGCGCCGGCTCGCCCGCCGCGGCGACCGCTGGCCGATCGGCCGCACCGTCCTGTGGGTGACCGGGCTCCTGCTCCTGCTGTACGTGACGTGCGGACCGGTCAACGTGTACCAGGACTACCTCTTCAGCATGCACATGGTCGGACACATGCTGCTGTCGATGGCGATCCCGATATGCCTCGTCTTCGGTGCGCCCGTGACCCTCGCGTCCCGCGCCATCCGCAAGCGCGACGACGGCACGCGCGGCGGCCGCGAGTGGATCCTCTGGGCCGTGCACAGCCCCTACGCGAAGATCATCACGCATCCGCTCGTGGCGGCGGCCCTGTTCATCGTGTCGCTCTGGGCGTTCTACTACACCGACATCTTCCGCTGGACGCTGTACGACCACCTCGGTCACGAGTGGATGGTGCTGCACTTCCTCACGGTCGGCTACCTCTTCGTCCTCTCGCTCGTCGGCATCGACCCCGTGCCCTACCGGCTGCCGCACGCCGGCCGCCTGCTGACCCTCATCGGCGTCATGGCGATGCACGCGTTCTTCGGCATCGCGATCATGATGTCGTCGGGACTGTTCGTCGCCGAGTGGTTCGGCTCGATGGGGCGGACGTGGGGTCTCGACCCGCTCGCCGACCAGTACATGGGCGGCGGCATCGCCTGGTCGATCGGCGAGATCCCGACGCTCATCCTCGCGATCGTCGTCGCCGTGCAGTGGAGCCGGTCCGACGAGCGACGCCAGCGACGCGACGACCGGCAGGCCGATCGCAGCGGCGATGCGGAGCTCGAGGCGTACAACGCCCGGCTCGCCGCGATCGCCGAACGGGATGCCCGGCGCGAAGCCGCGCGCTGAGCCCGGTCAGTCCGCGGCTGACACCGCGATCGACGCGGTGCCGTCGGGGAGGATCGTGATCTTGCCCGTCAGGAAGAACGGGACGAGTTCGGTCACGTCGTAGATCGAGCCGTCGAAGATCGACTGGATCTGCACGTCGATCTTGGCGACCGCCTGCGTGCGCGTGATCGCCCATCCGGCGCCGTCGGGCTCGAGGGTGACGACCGGGTTCTCCTCGATCGACCAGGTGGGCGGCTCGACGATGCGGTTGCGCACGTAGTACCCGAAGGGGCATCCCGTCGGCTGCAGCACCTTCTGCGTCGCGCACTCCGCGAGGAACGCGTCGACCTCGCGCTGGACCACGCCGATGAACTCGTCGGTCGGCTCCGCCTGGAACGAGACCGGGATCTCGGCGAGCGGGGTGTCCGACAGCACGGCGACCCCGGGGCTCGTCGTCGCCGCGGTGTCGACGGTGATCGAGTAGAGCCCCGGCGAGAAGGCGAGCATCGGGATCGGCTCGAGCGGGTCGGCCTCCTCGGCCTCGGGCGAGACCTGACGCTTGTCGATCTCGAAGCCGTTCACCTCGAACTGCATCGACCCGCGGACCGCGAGCTCGATCACTGCGAGAGGGCTCTGCGCGAACCGCCAGCGGGGGAGGATGCCGCCCTCGTCGTCGTCGCGCTCGACCTCGAACGTCGTCTCGCCGGCGTGACCGCCCACGCGGTAGGTGACGGTGACGGCCGTCGTGCCGTCGGCATCCGTCTCCTCCGACACCGGCTCGACGTCGGACAGCGGCGTCAGGGTGCTGCCGCGCAGCAGCGCCGCGCTGGCATCGGCCGGCAGACCCGCGGCGGCGAGGTCCTTCGACGTGGCCGAGACGCCCGGTACGAGCAGGGCGTCGGTCGCGCGTCCGTCGGCGAGCAGGTGCAGGTAGTCGAGCACGAACGCGGTCGGGCTGTAGAGCTGGCGGTACAGGACGGCTGACGTCGCGCCGACGGCACCGAGGAAGAGGATGCCGACCACCCCCAGCACCGTCAGGTCGAACGCGAGCTTGCGGCGCCGACGGGGTCCGGCGACGGTGGCCGTGCGGGTGCGGGCCGCGGGGGCGTCGGGCGCGGCGGCATCCGTCACCGCCTCTTCCCCCTCGCGTTCCACACGCTCAGTCTAGGAAAGCCCGGCTGGTAGCTAGCATTGTTCCGGTGAGCACGCCGCCCCTGTCTCCCGAACAGGACGCGCTCTTCCGTCTCATCGAGGACACCCGCGAACACGTGTTCGTCACGGGTCGTGCCGGCACCGGCAAGTCGACGCTGCTGCAGCACCTCGCGTGGAACACGAACAAGCAGATCGCCGTCTGCGCACCCACCGGCGTCGCCGCGCTCAACGTCGAGGGTCAGACGATCCACTCGCTGTTCAAACTGCCGATCGGCCTCATCGCCGACAGCGAGATCGAGCAGACCGACGCGACGCGCAAGATCCTCAACGCCATCGACACGCTCATCATCGACGAGGTGTCGATGGTCAACGCCGACGTCATGGACGCGATCGACCGGTCGCTGCGCCAGGCCCGCCGCCGTCGCGCCGAGGCGTTCGGCGGGGTGCAGGTCGTCATGTTCGGCGACCCGTACCAGCTCTCCCCGGTGCCGCCCCGCGGCGACGAGCTGCGCTACATCCAGGACCACTACCGCTCGTTCTGGTTCTTCGACGCGCAGGTGTGGGCAGGACCCCGAGCGGATGCCGGGGCGATCCGCTCGGACGGGCTGCTCGACCTCGGCCGGGTCGGCGCTCCGCTGCACATCGCCGAGCTGCGCGACATCCACCGCCAGTCCGACGACGCGTTCAAGGCGATGCTCAACGCCGTGCGCCACGGGATCGTGACGGCTGACATCGCGGGGGCCCTCAACGCGGCGGGAGCCCGCAAGCCCCCCGAGCCCGCCGCCGGCGAGGTGCCGATCATCACCCTCGCGACCCGCAACGACATCGTCTCGCGCATCAACCAGCGCCACCTCGACGCGCTGCCCGGTCCTGCCCAGACCGCCCGTGCCGAGATCAGCGGCGACTTCGGCCGCGGCGACGCCTACCCCGCCGACCAGGAGCTGCAGCTGAAGGTCGGGGCGCAGGTGATGTTCCTGCGCAACGACATCGGCGGGTTCGGCGGCGACGGTCCGCGCTGGGTCAACGGGTCGATCGGCACCGTCACGCGGATCGCGGGCGGCACCGTCCGCGTCGAGCTCGACGGCGAGGAGCACGACGTCGAACCGACGGTGTGGGAGAAGTTCCGCTACGCGTACGACCCCGGCACGCGCAAGCTGACCCGCGAGATCGTCGCCGAGTACACGCAGTTCCCGCTGCGCCTCGCGTGGGCGGTCACGATCCACAAGTCGCAGGGCAAGACGTACGACCGCGCGATCGTCGACCTCGGCAACGGGGCCTTCGCGCCGGGGCAGACCTACGTTGCGCTCTCGCGGCTGACCTCGCTCGAGGGGCTCTACCTGTCGCGCCCGCTGCGCCCCGCCGACATCCTCGTCGACCGCGACGTGCGGCGCTTCATGGCCGGGGTGCGGGCGGCGCAGAACGCGGGGTGAGCCGCGGCATCCGCTCGTCAGGTCAGGCGGCCGAGGTGCGTTTCGCGGCCGCGAGGTCGGCGAACAGCTCGGTGTTGAAGCGGTAGGCGAGCAGCACCTCGTCGATCACGCGCTCGCGCTCGGCGGCATCCCACGGCACCGCGTCGAGCTGCTCGCGGTAGACGTCCTTGAACGCGGCGGGATCGGCGATGTCGTCGAAGACGTAGAAGCCGATGCCGTTGGTCTCGAAGCCGAAGCGGCGCGACATGACCCGCGCGATGAACTGACCGCCCGACAGGTCGCCGAGGTAGCGCGTGTAGTGATGGGCGACGAAGCCGCCCGGCCAGGTCGCACCGACCTCGGCGATGCGTGCGACGTAGCGGGCGGTCGTCGGCAGCGGCGCGATGCGCTCGCGCCAGTCGGTGCCGATGAGGAACTCCAGATCGGCCTCGAGAGCGGGCAGACGGGTCAGCTTGTCGCTGAGGAACCGGGATGCCACGGGGTCGCCGCTCATGCGGGCGGCCGCTGTCTCGAGCGCCTCGTAGATGAACCAGTGCTGCGCCACGAGGGCGACGTAGTCCTCGCGGGAACCCTCGCCGCGCATGAGGTCCGACATGAAGTCGGCGCCCTCGCTCGACGAGTGGGCGCCGGCGGAGCGGGCGCGGACGGCGGCGGAGAAGGGGACGGGCTCGGACATGGCCCCGAGCGTACAGTAAGGCTCAGCTAACCTGAAGGTCGGATATCTACGAATGCGGGCGGGGCTCCACGCCGAGCCGGGCGCAGGCCGCGTCGTAGAGCGCGACGATCTCGCGCCGGACCTCGGCGCGCTCGGTGATCGCGCCGCCGGGCCAGGGGATGCGGATGACGTCCTCAGCCCCGTCCGCGGTGATCACGTGCCACTCGCCCGCGTCGCCGTCGAAGGTCGTCATCGTCGCCGCGATGACGTCGGGGAGTGGCGAGAACGCGCGCGCGATGAGCACGTTGTCGTCGGTGTGGTCGGCGTTCATGTGGTGGAGCACGGCGCGCTGCACGGAGTCGTCGAAGACGGCGGTCATGCGCACAGCCTAGGAGGGTGCGGTCGTGCGAACGGGAGGTGGCCGACGGGTGTGCTGTAATCATGGGACGGGAAAGACGGGGGTGATCTGCGCGTGGCAGGACGAGTGTCGAGGCGAGTGGTCGCAGCGGTGACGGCGCTCGGTCTCGCGATCGGTCTCGGAGCGTGCTCACCCGGACCCGCGCGGATCGACATCGGCGTCGACCAGATCCGACGGGGCGCTCCCGTCGGATCTGACCGACCAGATGCAGACCTTGACCGAGACGGCGATGACCGCCGTCGGCGCGAGCGGGGCCATCGTCTCGGTGTCGGTGCCCTGGTCGGGCCAGTGGGTCGCCGGTGTCGGCACCTCGGGTGAGGGCGGCCCGAAGGTCGACCCCGCGATGACCTTCAAAGCTGTCAACGTCACCCGCGCGATGACCTGCGACGTCCTGTACGCCCTCGTCGAGAAGGGCACCGTCGCCCTCGACGACAGCATCGCGGAGTACGTCGACTCCTACCCGGCCGAGAGCGACATCACCCTCGGCGAGCTGTGCGACAGCACGAGCGGACTGCACGGGTACCTCGGCGCGATCTTCGAACGGGTCCTCGCGACGCCCGAGCGCACCTGGAACCCGCGCGAGCTCGTCGCCTACGGCCTCGGCCAGCCGCGCGCCTTCGAGCCCGGCGCGCGCTTCGCGGAGTCCGACACCGGGTACGTGCTGCTCGGCATCGTGCTCGAGCGTGCCGCGAACACGCCTCTGAACGAGCTCTTCGACGAGTACGTCTTCCAGCCGCTCGGGATGACCTCCAGCTCCTTGCCCGCCGGGGTCGGCGGCGGCGACCGGCTGAAGGGCTCGTACCTCGCGTCCGGTGAGGACGGCAAGGCCGACTGCAGCGCCCCGACGGACATGACGGACCTCACCTCCAGCGTCGGCGCAGCGGCGGCCGGCGCCGTGTCGAGCGTCGCGGACCTCTCGACCTACGTCCGCGCCCTCGCCGTCGGCGCCCGCCCCTACGACGTCGAACAGCGCCTCGCCGACGCCCGTCCCGTCGCCGACTCGCAGCCCACCTGGTTCACGGCCAAGGGCGGCACGTATCAGGGCGACAGCCTCGTCGGGCAGTACGGCTCCCTCCCGGGCTACATGGTCGCGGCCTTCGCCGACCGTGAGACGGGGATGTCGGTCGTCGTCGTGCTCAACGACTCGCGCGCGTCGTCGAACGTCGCGCGCCTGCTCGCCTGGCAGCTCGCCGCCCTCGCGTCGAAGGCTCCTGCCGCCGACGGTCGCACGGCTCCCGAGCTGGGCCTGCCGTGGACGGTCGAGAGCCTCGGCGAGGAGCTCGCAGGCTACGCCATCTGCGGCGAGTGACCACACGCACCGCCCCGACGACCGCGGTCGTCCTGGTGGTCGTCGGCCTCTGCTGCCAGGAGGTCGGTGCCTCGCTCGCCGTCCTGCTGTTCCCGCAGGTCGGCCCGCTCGGGATGGTGATGCTGCGCCTCGTGTTCTCGGCGCTCATCCTGTGGCTCATCGCCCGTCCGTCGCTGCGCGGGCACAGCCGCGCCGCGTGGACCGCCGTCGTGCAGCTCGGCGTCGCGCTCGCCGTCATGAACGGCTTCTTCTACCTCGCGCTCGAACGGCTCGCGCTCGGCGTGACGGTCACGATCGAGATCCTCGGACCGCTGGCGCTCTCGATCATCGCGAGCCGGCGCGCGTCGGCGTGGCTGTGGGCAGGGCTGGCGCTCGTCGGCGTCGTCGCGCTCGGCGGCGGCGGCTTCGACCGGCTCGATCCCCTCGGGGTCGTCTTCGCCCTGGGCGCCGCCGTCAGCTGGGCGTTCTACATCCTCGCCTCGGCGAAGGTGGGCGCCGCCATCCCCAAGCTCGACGGCCTGGCGCTCGCGATGGCGGTCGGTGCCGTCCTGTCGCTGCCCTTCGGGATCGTGGATGCCGGTGCGTCACTGCTGCGCCTCGACCTCGTCGCGCTCGGCGCCGCCGTCGCGGTGCTGTCGTCGACCATCCCGTACGCGCTCGAACTCATCGCGCTGCGCCGACTGCCCGCGGCGGCGTTCTCGATCCTCATGGCCTTGGCCCCCGCGACGGCGTCGTTCGCCGGGTTCCTGCTGCTCGGCCAGCACCTGAGCCTGCTCGAGGTCGCGGGCATCGCGCTCGTTATCGTCGCGTCGATCGGCGCCGTCCGTGCCGCCGGCCGCCGCGCACGCGACGTCGCCGAGCCCGTCGGCTGAGGCGCCGGGGGTTCGCGCGC